>JBJOQB010000049.1:0-3526 GCA_046050125.1 Pseudomonadota bacterium | reverse complement strand
TGAGTGGTTCAGCAAGTTGGGGCTCTTTAGCCTCTCATTAGCTTTTGGTAAACATAACAGCAAAACCGCCGTATGCGACATCGCTTGTACGGTGGTGTGAGAGGGAGTCTCTGTAAAGGGGCTCTCTACTCGATTACTATTTTATTTTTCTTTTTGAGCGGAGAACTTCACGTTGACAAATGTTAACGTATATTGCGTATAACAAAATTCTATGAATGTTTGTCATAACTTAAATTTCCAAACTCAGGAAATAAGAAAATTCTCCGAAACCGACCAAACTGAAAATAATCACTTTGAACGCCAACTTAATTTCTTTTTTTGTGAATTAGGACATTGGGTTATAACGTCTCATTTCGAAGAAATAGAGTTATACGTGAGATGCATTGACAAATGCCAATGCGAAAAGTATCAAACTTAAAACAAAAAATTTAAAGACTAAATATGCAATCTTTTCTCTTTAAAAAAAGCTCTTCCATCCTATAAACACAGATGGCCGTGTATAGCTCATATTTGGAATTACTCCCCTTTCTGCCTTCAGAAGTAAGCTAACTCCTCTGAAGGCATCTTTGCAAGCTCTAACTTCGCTTACTACTTTAAGATATATGAGTATCAGAACCCTATATACTTTCCACATCATTACCAATAAGATTGGCACCTTCTGTTTCTCGAGCAAAATTAATCTGCTCAAATATCTGCTTATATAACGGAGAATCTGAAAAGTTTTCAACGCACATATCGAAGATAGTATTGGTTATAGGAGTTTGGTTTTTCGCAATCTGCTTAACACACAATAATTGCAATACTGGAATATGACTGTTAGAGAATAGGTCTTGAAAGTGATAAACCTCGCTCTGCATAAAAATACTAAGATTTTGATGTAAATTATCTATTGCTTTTGTATGATTGTTGTATAAGGATCCTTTCTCAACGCGTATTATATTGCTAAGTTTGTTATTAACGCAATTAATGATAAACTGCTTCGTTTCGTTACAAAGTTCAGGATTCAAATAAGGTGAATCAAAATTCGAAATTTTTGTAGAAATTAATTGATTAGCAAATTCTGCTTGGTCAATATATTCTACAAATTTATTATAAATCTCTGTTTCTACGCGTGATTTTAACACCTCTAAAGCTGTCTGGTTTATATTATTTATATCGCTACAGCTAATTCCTTTTTCTATTAAATACTTAATGACTTCAGTATTATGATTATGCATGCAAGCTAAATGCAAGGCGTTGTTGCCGTTGGTATCTGTTGCGTTCAGAACGAATTTTCCGCTTTCTATTAAATACTTAATGACTTCAGTATCATGATTATGCATGCAAGCTAAATGCAAGGCGTCGTTGCCATATGTATTTGTTGCGTTCAGATCGAATTTTCCGCTTTCTATTAAATACTTAATGACTTCAGTATCATGATTATTCATGCAAGCCAAATGCAAGGCGTTGTGGCCATATAAATTTGTTGCGTTCAGATCGAATTTTCCGCTTTCTATTAAATACTTAATGACTTCAGTATCATGATTATTCATGCAAGCCAAATGCAAGGCGTTGTTGCCCTTGGTATCTTTTGCTTTCAGTAATTTTCCGCTTTCTATTACGAACTTAACTAGTCCTAAAGAGTTTTTTTTACAGGCCCAGTGGAGTAAATTATCGCCATCAGGAGTTTTAGTATACACCATATAGGGGGAACAATTTAACTCATTTATCATCTCTTGTTCTGGTTGGTTAAAAAAGTCATAGTTACGGTTTGTTAAGTATCTTTTCATTTGGGTGTACCTATATTTAGTTAAGTTAATATTCGCATTCTAGCACAATTATTAATTAAAGTCAATAAAAAATTTATTAATTGAGATTTGTTAAGAGTATGTCCGAAAAGTAGGACCAGTGTTTGATTCCAGAAAATCATTAGAAATATACTCCAAGCTATCTTTGTCAGATTCACAAAAGGCATATGATAACATTATTGATAAATTTCCAATACGCTAATGAACGGAGGCGGATTTGCACTTTAGGTATATAGTTTTTTAAGATTGATATAATATTTTAAATTAGTGTTGTAATTACTAAAAAGTGTATTATAAAGCCATTTTAGTATGATACTATGAAAATTAGAAATACATAATCTAATTTTCATAGTATCAGGTAATCAGTTAATGTTAAGACAACAATTTCTTACTCTTATTAAACAACATTTTCAAATCCATAAGGTTTGCGCATTACTTGGACCAAGGCAATGTGGTAAAACAACATTATCTCGGCAATTTGCTAAGCTTAAAGAAATACCTAGAATCAATATCTTTGATCTTGAAGACCCTTTGGATTTAGAAAGACTTGCAGAACCAATGCTTGCACTTTCTAATTTACATGGTTTTGTTATTATTGATGAAATCCAATACAAGCCTAATTTATTTTCTATTCTTAGGGTACTAGTTGATAAAACAAATATTAAATTCCTAGTTCTTGGCAGTGCATCAAGGGATTTAATTAAACAAAGTTCAGAAACGCTTGCAGGAAGAATTGGCTATATTGAAATGACTCCTTTTGTACTATCTGAGGTATCTGATATTAACAACTTGTGGTTACGTGGTGGATTTCCTTTATCTTACTTGGCTGATAACGAAGAGCTAAGCTTTCTATGGAGACAAAACTACGTTAAGACTTTTTTAGAAAGAGATATACCAAATTTAGGTTTCTCAATTCCCGCAATGCAACTACGTAAATTTTGGGTTATGATTTGTCATTATCACGGAGGAATCTTTAATGCTTCTGAATTAGGAAATTCTCTAGGTATTTCATACCATACAGCTAAAAGCTACCTCGATATTTTAGAGGGAACATTCATGATTCGTGTTTTACGGCCATGGTATGAAAATCTAAAAAAGAGGCAAGTTAAAACACCGAAGATTTATTTTAGAGATAGTGGAATCTATCATACTCTTCTAGGTTTAAATAATTATGAATCTGTAATAACTAGTCCTAAAATAGGGGCGTCATGGGAAGGTTTTGCCTTAGAACAGGTTATTAGATATTACGATGCAGAACCTGAGGAATGTTATTTTTGGTCTTCTCACAATATTGCAGAAATAGATCTTTTGATTTTTAAAAATGGTAAACGTATTGGTTTTGAATTTAAATACACTGATTCCCCTAAAATTACATCTTCAATGAAAATAAGTTTGGAAGATTTGGAATTAGATCAGATCAAAGTTATTTTTCCAGGGGATATTAGCTTTAGAATGTCTGACGAAATAGAGGCTGTTGGTTTTGAAACTTTAGCAAAAAAAATCTAATTAATCGACGTAAAATCAGAGGAACTCTAACATTGTTTTAAGCCACGCACAGCGCTAAATATTTTTTCAACGGACAAATCCTATATCTACATCAAATCACTTCTAAAAACTGTATTGTGACGCCGAGCATGGTGTAGGAGTAGGAGGTGCAAGTCCTCTATAGGCTGAGTTGAAGCGGTCTATTAGTCTAGGCAAGGTTAGTCTCGTGAGGGATCTAACTGAAGGAAGCTGAT
>JBJOQB010000048.1:0-11038 GCA_046050125.1 Pseudomonadota bacterium | reverse complement strand
TATAAATGTTTTTTCGCATATCTTACATTTATACCTTTGTTTACCCCTAGCTTTACCATATTTTATACAAATATCGCTTTTACAGAATTTACACTTACACATCTTTTTTTAATATAAATACATTAATATATATATATTTTACACATAACTACTTATAAATAACACTCTCTTATTTTTTTCCTATGATTTTTCTTTATTATAATACATGCTCTACTTAAATAACACTCTCTATTTTCCATACTAAATTATTTTGATTATGTTCATCTTTTTCTAAACTATAAAAAAAACAGCTATGTCTACCTGTATGGCAAGCAATTCCACATTGTTGCGTAATAGTTAATAAAATTGCATCTCCATCACAATCTAAGCTTATATCATGTACATGTTGAAAATGCCCTGATTCTTCCCCTTTATGCCATAATTTTTGTCTTGAGCGAGACCAATATACAGCTTGCCCTTTGCTAATTGTTTGTAATAGTGATTCTTGGTTCATCCATGCTAGCATTAAAATATCTTTAGAGTTTTTCTCTTGGGCAATTACCGTAATTAAACCATCATTATTCCATTTTATTTTTTCTAGGAAACTTTTCTGAATTAATTCAATATTATCTATCATAAACTTAGTCATAGTTTGTGTGTGTTTTTATTAATTATTTAGTTGTAATTTTATATCATTTTCATATTATTGAGTATATTTTTAAATTGCTTTTATACTGTAATAGTAGCTATTTCAAGTTTTTTCTATGTAAATAGCAAAAATATTACACAAAATTGTTGTTAAATATCATCATTTATATGAAATATACTTAGGCTGTTTGACTTATGATATAGATAATTTACTATAATGGTTATGATAACCCAAAGCTTTGTAGTATTATAATTCAATGTATAAAGCTTATATATTACATAAGACAGACTAAATTTTGAGGTAACTATGCCCATTTCATCTCCTATTAATAAATTGCAACGATACACAGTCTGGCAAGATAAGTTAGTTAGCTATTTGCAAAATTTTGAGGAATGGCTAAAGTCTGTTCAGATTTTGAACAAAGAGCATAAACTTTTAATTCAACAAATTTATAAACACATTAAATCAGATAAAATAAACATAGCATGTATTGCTGAGTTTTCTAGAGGTAAAAGCGAACTAATTAATGCATTATTTTTCAGTGATTATCAAAAAAGAATAATACCAACCTCTTCAGGTCGTACGACAATGTGCCCTACAGAAGTATTATATGATGAAAAAGAACCAATTAGTATTAAATTATTACCAATTGAAACACATGTACATCAAGCATCGACTGAAGATTTTATGGAACATCAAAATTTATGGCACACCATTTTATTTGATGTAAATGATGATGAAGCTTTATTACAAGCATTTAATCATTTAAAGGAAACAATTTGGGTAAGTGAGGAAGAAGCTATTTTATATGGTTTATATCACCCAGATGACAATCAATTTCATAATATTAATGAAGAAGGATTAGTAGAGATTTCCAAATGGCGTCATGCTATCATAAATTTCCCTCACCCTTTATTAGAACAGGGCTTAGTAGTAGTAGATACTCCTGGATTGAATGCAATTGGTAGTGAGCCAGAACTTGCTTTAAGGCTAATCCCAGAGGCTCATATTGTTTTATTTATGTTAGCTGCCGATACAGGAGTTACAAAAACAGATTTAGAACTATGGTTAAGCCATGTACAACCGCATCAGCATAACAGTGCATTAGTTGTGTTAAATAAAATTGATACATTACTAGACCCTTTGAAGACAGCTGAGGAGCATCAACGAGAAATCCAAAAGCAAATGGTTCAAACAGCAAAATACTTTGGTATTTCCCCTGAGCAAATTTACCCAATTTCAGCAAAATTAGGTTTACTTGCAAAAATTAACCAAGATATAGAAGCCTACCATAAAAGTGGTTTAGCTTTATTAGAAGAAGTTTTAGTAACTACGTTAATTCCTAAAAGACAAAGTATTTTATTGGCAAAAATTGAGCATTTGTTCGTTCGATTACTAAAAGTATCTGCTTCACATGTCAGTCAAGAAAAACAAGAAGTAATTGAACAATTAATGGAATTACAATCTATAGAAGAAAAAGATACAACACATGTCAATTTTACGTTAAAACGCTTAAAAATCGAGAAGCAAGACTTTAATCAGTTATGGATTAACTGCCAAGCAATGCGTAGTATGTTTGTTAAGCAATCAAGTGGTTTACTAAGCATGCTTGAAGATAATCAAATAAATAACTATGCAGATAATATAAGAAATAAATTTGAGGAGCATCGCTCAACATCACAACTAAAGCAAGATGTAAGTGAACTTTTTGCATATGTTGGCAATAGTTTAGACATGGCATATCAACAAATGCAGGATATTGTAAAAATAGCTGAAGATATAAATAATAAACTCAATACCGAAGCGGGTGCTCAGTTATCAACGCCTGCTGGATTTAACATACAAGATTATCAAAATAACTTGCATGAAATAAATAATATTTACAATACCCAATTTGGTAGATTTAATTTTTTACAACTAGATAAAGCTAAACTAATTCAAAGGTTTCTAGATACTGTTGTTGCAAGATTGAGACAGTTATTTATGAGTTTAAGCAAAGATGTTGATGCGTGGATAAAAGATTTAATTACTCCAAGTGATATTGAACTTAAAAATCAAGAAACCAAGCTAAGAGATATGTTGCTTTTAGTTAAAAATACATCTATAAACCCTGATGGTATTAACTATAATAAAGAACAATTACAAAACAAAATTAAAGAATATGATAAAAATCTACAACATATTTGCAATCAAGAATTTGAATTAGGGGAACTATTACAAATACTATCTACAACCCATGAAATGATGGAAGATATAAATATGAAAATATCATTTAGTGCAAACTCAAGTATTCTACCTGCTACACTATCAACAATTACCCCTACTGTTTTTAGTTAAGTTAGTACATATAGGGCTGTAATATTATTTAGCCTTATATTTATACTATTTTATACACCTCAAAAGCAACAACTGCATTTAAATATTACTTATATTGCTTGTTAAAAGTTTTAAATTCTAATATAATAGGCTTGGCGGGTCTCTTCGCATAGTAGGTTAGGTCAATTGGTCAGGTTGGGAACAAAGCAGCCAAACTTAATTTTGCTAGTGCCGAAGGTTTGGCTCGTCATTCTTCTTATATATTTAGATAAGCTAACTATACAGTTTTATAGCTTGTTTATAAATACACCATACTTCTACGGAATAGTCGCATATGCAACATAGCATAATACATAATAAAGAATTATCCGCATACTTAAAGCAAATTAAAAATTTAAATTTCGCTATAGTTACAGCAAATTTTAATGCTGATATCACGCATGCACTATGCCAAGATGCCATAAGTAGTTTATTAGAATTTGGCGTAAATAAAAGTAATATTCATACAATTTATGTAGCAGGTGCCTTAGAAATACCATTTGGATTACAATATCTTGCTAAAAAAAATCATTATCAAGCTTTAATCGCAATTGGTAGTGTAATTAGAGGCGATACATATCACTTTGAAATTGTATGTAATGAAAGTAGTTCTGGCATTTTAAAAATTAGTTTAGAACAAAATATACCAATAATTAATGGTATTTTAACAACAAATAACAGAGAACAAGCTATTGAAAGATTAGCTAAAGCAAAAGATTTTGCGTATACAGCTATAGATATGGCTCTTTTATCAACAGGGGTTTATGATGGATTATAATTTAGATAATAATGACGATATGAATGATGAGAAGCCACGTAGTGCAAGACGAAGAGCCAGAGAATTTGCTGTGCAGGGCATATATCAATATCTAATTAATTATAGTGATATACCGTTTATTTTAGCAAGTATTGAGGAATATCCTGAATTTTTTAAGAGTGATAAAAATCATTTAAAAAGACTTTTATCAGGCACAATACAAGAAAAAGACATATTAGTTGGACATTTTTCACAGTTTTTAGACAGAGAGATGGAAACTATTTCCCCAATTGAACATGCAGTGTTGTTAATTGGCACCTATGAACTCTTGCATTGTTTAGATATTCCGTATAAAGTAGTAATAAATGAAGCTGTAGAGCTAACTAAAAGGTTTGGTGGTTTAGAGGGTTATAAGTATATCAATGGTGTATTAGATAAACTAGCACCCGTATTACGTCCACATGGATAATGTTAAAATTATATTTTATATTATAAAAAAACATAAAAAGAAAGGATAAACATGTTTGAGATTATTACTGCAGCTGGCTGGCCTGCCTACCCTTTAATTTTTGCTTCTGTAATCGTTCTTGCTCTTGTGGTTGAGCGTTTTATAGCCTTACGTAGTGAACGTGTAGTTCCCACAAAGTTGTTCGATGAAACGATTGAAGCAGTTAAAACAAAAAATTTGAGTGCAGATGTTGTTGTAAATTTGTCTCAACATTCCCCACTAGGTCAACTATTATCAAGTGCACTTAGACAGTATATAATGCATAAAAAAATTGATTATGAGTTACTGGAAGCTGAACTTGAGAAAACAGGTCGAACAATTGCACATAATCTAGAAAAATATATGACTACTTTAGGTACTATTGCAGCAATTGCTCCTTTAATGGGTTTATTCGGTACTGTAATTGGTATGATTGAATTATTTGCTGCGGGTGGCGCTTCAAATACTGAACAAGTTGCTAGAGGTATATCTATTGCACTTTATAACACGGCTTTAGGTTTAGTTGTAGCAATTCCTGCATTGATTTTTTGGCGTCATTTTAAACGTAAAATAGACTCTTATTTACTAGAATTAGAGCAAATTTCTTCTCGTTTTTGTCATGTGTTAGTAGCTACAAAGAAAAATGATGAATAAGGATATATTATTATGAATTTTCGTCGCCGTGGTGGTAGCCCAGAACCAGAAATTAACTTCATACCATTAATTGATGTACTATTAGTTATAGTAATATTTTTAATGGTAAGTACAACCTTTACGCAACAAAAGCAGCTAAAAATTAATTTGCCAAGTGCTGCAGCAAATAAAGTAGATGCTAAAGACCATACAATGGTTGTTTCAGTAAATGACCAAGGGATTTATTCAATTGATCAAAGGATTTTAGAAACAGTTGATGTTACTAGCCTTTCCCAAGAATTGAAAATGGCGGCTAATGGAGAGCAACCAACCATAGTTATAAATGCAGATGCCCGAGCTAGTCATCAATCAGTTGTGAATATTTTAGAAGCTGCAAGAATTGTTAATTTGTATAAGATTACATTTTTAACACAAGCACCTAAGTAGTATCTAAATATCTTTAAGTACTGTCTTAATAATTTTTCTAAACCCTAGTATTTATCTAGGGTTTGTTAAAATTTCTAAAAAGAATATTATTCGTGTACAATATGCTAAATAAATCATATGTTGTTATATGGATAATAATATCAATTTTCAAGAATTGCAAACCTACTTTAAATCTATACAAACTAAGATTGTTACTAATCTTGAAGACTTAGACGGCAAAAAATTCTTAAAAGATAATTGGGAAAAATCAAGCAATGAAAATTTACAAGGTTATGGCTCAACTCAAATATTAGAAGAGGGTAATATATTTGAAAGGGCTGGAGTTGGATTTTCTTGTGTCCAAGGCAATTCTTTGCCTAAAAGTGCTAGCACAGAACGCCAGCATTTGTCTGGCTGTAAGTTTGATGCTGCAGGCGTTTCATTAGTTTTACACCCATTTAATCCATATATTCCAACAGTACATTTTAATATAAGAATACTAATTGTTCATACTCCTGAAAAAGATGTTTGGTGGTTTGGTGGCGGTATGGATTTGACTCCATATTATGGATTTGAGGAAGATTGTAAACATTTCCATCAAACATGTAAAAATGCATTAGAACCATTTGGAAGTGATATATATCCATTATTTAAAAAGCAATGTGATGACTACTTTTATTTAAAACATAGAAATGAAGCACGTGGTATTGGTGGTATTTTTTATGATAATTTTGATAAATTCGGATTTGAGCAAAGTTTTAATATGACAAAATCAGTAGCTGATGCATTTTTAAAAGCATATATTCCAATACTTGAAAAACGCAAAAATACAGAATATGGAGAAAAACAAAGGAATTTTCAAGCATTTAGACGAGGGAGGTATGTTGAGTTTAACTTGATTTTTGATAGAGGCACTTTATTTGGCTTACAATCAGGCGGTAGAACAGAAAGTATATTACTTTCTATGCCACCAAAAGTACAGTGGGGGTATAACTATCAACCAATGCCACATAGCGAAGAATCTCGTTTATACAGTGATTTTTTACCAGCAAAAGATTGGATATAATTTTATCATTAGGCTTTTCCTTATAATATTTGTTTGAATAATAATTCTTTATTATAATTAAAAGCCTTGGCTTTACAAGCCAATCAAATGCTTATTATTATACACTTCTATGCATTTTATAATTATTTTTTCATTCAAAATTTAATAATAATTACTAATATCACTAAATTTACCAAACATTGCTGCTGCTGCTGCCATAGCTGGAGATACTAAGTGTGTTCTTCCTTTTGCTCCTTGCCTACCCTCAAAATTACGATTTGATGTAGATGCACACCTTTCTTCTGGTTTTAATTTATCACTATTCATAGCTAAACACATTGAACAACCAGCATCACGCCATTCAAAACCTGCATTGATAAATATTTTATCCAAACCTTCTTGCTCAGCTTGCTGTTTTACCAAACCAGAACCAGGTACAACCATAGCTAGAGTTAAATCTTGTGATACTTTACCACCTATTGATTGCACAATGTGAGCTGCCTCTCTTAAATCTTCAATACGACTATTAGTACATGAACCAATAAATACTTTATTTACAGGTATTTGATTAATTGCCTGATTTTGCTCTAAACCCATATATAATAATGCTTTTTGCATATCGCCATTTGTTGCAACAGGAACTTTGGCATTAATATCAACAACCATTTCTGGCGAAGTTCCCCATGTAACTTGTGGCTTTAAATTTGATACATCTAATTCAACCACTTTATCAAAACTAGCATTTGTATCAGATTTTAAAGTCTTCCAAAATTCAATTGCGTGATTTAATTCTTCGCCTTGTGGGCTATAAGGTTTATTTTTAAAGTATTCTACAGTTTTATCATCAACTGCAATAATACCAGTTCTTGCACCTGCTTCAATTGCCATATTACAAACAGTCATGCGTCCTTCAATGCTTAAATCTTCTATCGCCTCACCTGCAAATTCTATTGTATATCCTGTACCGCCGGCTGTTCCAATTTTTCCAATTATAGCTAAAATAATATCTTTAGCACTACAGTACTTTGGCAAACTTCCATTTACTTTTACCAACATATTCTTAGCTTTTTTTAGCATCAATGTTTGTGTTGCTAAAGCATGCTCTACTTCAGATGTTCCAATTCCAAAAGCCATGGCACCAAATGCACCATGTGTACTAGTGTGTGAATCTCCACATACTATAGTCATTCCCGGTAATGTTACGCCTTGTTCAGGTGCCATTACATGTACAATTCCTTGCCTTATGTCTTCCATACCAAATAACACAATATTTTCTGCTTTACAGTTTTTATCTAACGTTTCAACTTGAAGTTTTGAAGTACTATCTTGAATACCTAAATTACGGTTGTTTGTTGGTACATTGTGGTCAACTACTGCTATATTTGCTACTTTTCGCCATAATTTTCTATTTGCATTTTGAATTCCTTCAAATGCTTGTGGACTGGTTACTTCATGCAACAGCTGTCTGTCTATGTAAATTAATGTTGTGCCATCATCATTAGTATGTATGGTATGCATATCCCACAATTTGTCATATAAGGTTTTAGAAGTGTTAGAGTTCATATTTTTAATATTATAAATAGAGCGTATTCATTATTATATATAGATTATAGACTAATTATAAGGACTAAATTATCATTATTTATATAATTAAAATTTATATTAGAAAATTGATTAGTAGTCTATATTATGTTAATATATGAAATATTTAACTTCTAAATTAAAAATTATGTTAAGAATATTTTCAAAAAAAATACTACGCCAAATAATACAAAAAGATTCGCTGATATTTCAGAAAATTTACCAAAACTAGATTCAAGAGCCAGTAGCTTAGCATCAGAAAATGCAAAAGAAAAGAAAAAATGCTGGGATTGCAAATTGTCTTCTGCTCCTATAAGAAAAGTTTATGAATATAAAGTTGTATCAGCTAGTAAGTGTGAATACGAGCCTAGAATTGTTTGTGATATTTGCTTAAGTAAAAGAGGAAAAATGAGCGAATATGCTAAATCTTCTGATAATGATAGTAAAAGTGTTTATCCAGTACTTAATGATAAAGGTCAAATAATTGATGGAATTCATGGAATGTCTGAAAAATTTGAGAAAGAAGAATTAGAAAAAGCCTTTGTTAGTGAATATGGTTACCAGTATGCAGTAGTTAGAAATGGAGAACTTAGCCCTTACTAAGCTTAATATTAGTTTTTAGTCCCTAAAATCATAATATAGTCATATGTAGTAATAAATAATATATGACTATATAAATCTTCAAACTGATTATGCTAATTCTGATAATGTTTTCTGTAATCTTATAAATTATTATGACTGATTGAATCTATACATAAAGTATGATAGAATGAGTAGTAAATTTGTGTTATCAATCTATTTATAATTGGAGTTATTATGATAATTAAAGGTGTTCCAGTACAAGCAACTAAAACTTTTAACGTAGATATTAAACAAAAAAGTACAGAATCAATCTTAGGTTCTTTAAAAGTCTCTGCTAATCTACAGGAAAAAGATGGTCAAAAATATTATGGGTGGGATATTAATTCATGCTCTAACTGTAATCTAATGATGTGTACTGGTTTTTTTGACGATATTAAAAGTGATGAAGACCCTAGTGAAATTATGACTAGCATACTAGTAAATATTACTAGAAGTCATTTATTAGAAGAATGTGACTTAAAAGGTGTTGACAAAAAAGATTTATCTATAACTTTTAAAGAAAATAAAAATTCTGAAGATAAATAATTGGATTGATGTATTTTGATTTTAATAATCTTGTTAAAATCAAAATACTTGCTAATTTTATTATTATATTTGTAACAATTATGCTAATTCCGATGATTTAGCTGTTTGATTTCCATAATAAACACCATGTAATAAATCTGTATAATGTTTAATATTTTTCTCATTATCAATACTATACTTCTTAAATAAATTTTGATGATGTTTTCTGTAATCTTCTAAATTATTATCGTGATTTTCAATTACATTCACTAACTGCCTTGCTCCATCTTGAGCATTAAAATCTTCATAATAATAGCCATAATCTTTCATAAATTCTGAATTATGTATTAGTGGATAACCACCATATAAAATATCAAAATATAAATTATTCATGCCATTTTGCCAATGATGAGATACCAAAACATTTGCCGTTTTTGTCATTGTACTTACAATGTCTAACCTAGACTCAAAACTACATGCCTTATCTTTAAATAAATCTAACCTATTCACAAAATGCAATAAACTAGGATTTGAATTTAAACGCCATGTATTCATTGCATACACATGGTCAATATATTGTGGCTTATTTCTATAAACTTCTTCACAGATTAACAATGGTATATGAAATGTCTTAGTTGGATTTAAATTTGGTTCACAAATCGCAATTTTTCTTGGTAGAATTTGATTACCTTTTTGCTGTGGTTGATATTGATAATCAGTATTTAAACGGGTCGCTGCTAATTCAATAAATTCTGGCTCCCAAATGTAATGCACTACTTTTGTTGGACAACGATATAGTGTTTGTAACATTGGTGCAGAATTTTTACCATAATGAGGTAAAACCCATAATTCATCATACTGTACATGATTTATAGGAATTAATGGCTCACGGTCTTGAAAAATGCCCATTACTTCATCAATATAGGCATTTCCACAACGCATGGACACTACTTTACCGCCTCTACTTTTTACATTATTTGCAATTTCTGGCCAAATTTGCGTGCCAATTTCAATTAGTATATCTAGCTTATTTGATGCCTCTTCTTTATTAATAAAATTATAAGAGTAGTTACCTATATTACGTTCTACATAGCTTTGATTAGGGTCTTGAATCAAATCTAAGATGTAGATGTTTTCTACTAAATCACTTTTCTCAAATAACTTATATAGAAATAATATATTTTGTGTAATTCCACTACCCCAAATAGTCTGGTACTCTTCCCCAACTGAAGCAGTCATTGCAACATTTAGTTTTTTCATTATTAATCTCTAGTTTATTTTTTTGATTCTATTATAGAAGATATGAATTTTTCATCTTGAAATAATATTTTCATACCATTTTGTAATGCTTTTTCTAAAGCCAATTTAGCATTCTTACCTGTTGCTAATTGAGTATGCTCTTCAATACCTCGGCATGCAATTTGTTTATTATAAATAATTTGATTTGATTTATTTTTTATTACAACAGACATATTTAAATCAGCAATTGCATCTCCAGAGAAAAAACCAAGCTTATGGTCATTATAAAATCGAGTTACATCTGCAACAATATTTACTAACATATCTTTATCTGAAATAGTAAATCCTCTAGCAATTAGCTCTTCCTCAATTGCCTTAGTAATTATTATAGATACATCTTCATTCGCTATGATATCCGCCATTTCCATACCATAGCCATTTTTCTTGGCACTAACTTTTCTTGATGTATCAGGTCTTTTATCCTTAACAGTAACCGAAACTTTTACATCACTTGCTTCATTTATTTTAACAACATTATCCATTTTCTTATATTGCAAATCAATTTTATCAACTGTAAGTGCACAACCAGAAAGAAATATTAAAGAAGTTATTAAAGCTATTGAGAGTGTTAAATACGTATAGCTGATTTAAAAATAATCTGATATTTATAAAATTCCTCAGGCTTATTTACATGTACCCATAACCTCATACTAAGTTCTACCATTTCTACAGAACGGGATA
>JBJOQB010000047.1:0-13357 GCA_046050125.1 Pseudomonadota bacterium | reverse complement strand
CTAGCTAATTTGTTTTTTCACTCAAAATACTCTAAAAACCATGCTTTTTATTCGTGTTTTTCGTGTTGCCTTATATCCCCGCCCTGAAGGACGAGGTTTTACGGCAAGTTTGATAAAAAAGACAAAATGTATTTTAGGCTTTTAATCTATGTTACAACATATATAATTAATGAATAAATATAAGGAGATATGATGAAACTTGCTACACGTTACCCTTTTAGTATGCGTTTTATGCATCATTTAATTGGGTTATTGATTATTGGGCTTTTGGCTTTGGGTTTGTATATGGCTGACTTAAGCAAAGAAGACCCATCACGTATGATGTTATACAATTGGCATAAAACATTAGGTTGGTTTGTGTTATGGTTGGCGATTATTAGAGTAGTTATACGTTTAGTACATCGTCCAAAATTTGAGGGTTTGCCAAAAGTTTGGGAGTTAATGGCTAAAGTTGGGCATTATAGCCTATATGCTTTTATGTTCATTATGCCACTTAGTGGTTGGTTGATGAGTTCTGCTGCTGGTTACAATATTAAGCTATTTGGTAGTGAAAACTGGATTATTCCAAATTTAATAGAAAAGAATAAGGAAATGGCAGGATTTTTCAAAGAAATTCATGAAATTGCTGCTTACTTTTTAATTGCTGCAATAATTGGGCATGTGCTAGCTGCAATTAAGCACAAGTATTTACATAAGGTAGATATTATTTCAAGAATGTTCTAATTTATAAAGTTATTTTATATATCTAATTAGTGTCTGCATAAGTTTTATTTATGCAGATTATTTCTCAAATCGATGATTTAAGCACCTAAAGAGCTGTTTTTAGATAATGTTACTACAGTAGCAATTGCACTTAGTAAGCCACCAATAATTAAACCAATTGCACCTGACATAGGTTTTACTTGGTGTGATGGGTCTTTACTTGCTTTATATAAGTTATTTAATGAATTAGCTACTAATCCCAACCCAACTAAACCGCTTAATGCAACAATAGCCGTTTGAATTGAACCCATTGCACTAGTCATATTCCCAATAAAACCTTGAATATTAGTTGCATTTGTTGGTGCTGTTTGAGCATTTGCTGTTGATGCTAAAATCATATCTAAAGCAACTAATTGACCAAATGTACGTAATTTATTAATTTTTTTTGAAACAAAACTCAACATATTAAACCCTTTAAACCTTTTTATTAAACAAAGAAACGAGAAAAATGTAAACCAAATGTATTGTCTAGCATAATTGCGAAGTCTTTTATGTTTAGAGATAACGAGCCTAAAATTAAAAGTGCAGTTACTGCTGACATGGATTCTTTAGCTAAACCAAGGCTGATACGTCTTGCTAGCATTAAACCTCTTACAATTGCGATACTGCCAATCAGTACCATAATGTTTTCTATTGCAATGCCTAATGATTCTTGAATAGCAGAAAAAGATGCTGAATCTGTGTTAATAATTGACATGCTTGATGGCATAGTAAAAGTATCTTTACCGAGCATTGAGCTAACAATACTATGAACCGCATCACCTTGAGCAAAACCTGTTAGCATTGCCCCAACAATTAGCTGAATCGTTGCACCACCAACACTTATCGTACCACCAGATACCGTAGATTTGCTAATTTGTGGATTGCTCACACTGTAATACAAATAAAGTGCATTAGCAATAAAATAAATACCAATTAGCCCAGCAAATGTACGCAATACAAACATTAAAGAAGGCATTAATCCACCTAAAATAATGATGACATCTGTAATATTATTCATGAAATATTATGACTTTTGCAAATAATTGCTGAATTATAACATCTTAAAAAATGTTGTGCAAAAAAGTAGACAAAAATAGAAAAATGAATTTAAGATTATATAAATAATATGTATTAAAAAATATAATAATGATTAATTAGAATAATTTAACTTAAGTAGCAATATTAATATTAAAACACATTCAATTTTAGCTCGTTTTAAGTTATAATGTCAGTCTGCTTCAAAATTATCACAATTCACGCATGAACAATCAATTACCACCTGTATCAGAACACATAAATAATGATGAAACATGCCAACAGTTTTGGAATCAGGTTTTATCGACTTTAGAAAAAGAGTTGCCAATTCAGCAATTTAAAACATGGGTTACGCCATTAAAGTGTTTTGGTTTAGATGCTGAACGTAATAAAGTGTTGATTGTTGCCCCTAATCGTTTTAAATTAGATTTTGCCAAAAAGCAATTTGCAGGCATAATTTATGATATTGCTCAAAAATTTTGGGCAAATTCTGGCTTGGATTTTAGTTTATATAATCCTAGTGCAATTCATACGCATAGTGCATTTAAAAAATCTGTAAATATGGGTATAGAATCTGATACCGATACAAATTTAGATATAAATTCAAATCAAAATAATAATTTTCATGCAAATTCAAGCACAGCTGTAACTAAGAGTAAAAAAACAAGTAAATCAGATTTAAATAACAATTTTATTAATTTGGATAATTTAGACATTTTTGATGAAATTGCAAAAAATAGCACGACAGATAAAACATCAACATCAGTTAAAAGTGTCAATAATTCTGAAAATATAGATAAATCAGATAAAAATGAGCATGATTTTTTTGGCTTTGAAAATATACAGCTAAATATCAAATCAAATGGCGGTAGTGCCAAAGGCAGGGCTTCTGCAAGTTCTTTATATGAGCAAACTCGCCTTAATAAAATGCTAAATTTTGAGACGTTTATTGAAGGGCAGGCAAATATGCTTGCTCGTTCGGCTGCTATGCAGGTAGCTACTCACCCACAACGTGCTTACAATCCGTGCTTTTTCTATGGTGGTGTTGGTTTGGGCAAAACACATTTAATGCATGCAATTGGTAATAATTTCTATAAAACGCATAAATCAAAAGTTAAGTACATTCATGCGGAGCAATTTGTTTCAGATGTGGTTAAAGCTTATCAAAGAAAAAGTTATGATGATTTAAAAAGTAGCTATCATAATTTAGATTTATTATTAATAGATGATATACAGTTTTTAGCAGGTAAAACACGTACTCAAGAAGAATTCTTTTATGTATTTGAATCTTTAATCAGTAAACAAGCTCAAATTGTTATCACATCTGACACTTATCCACGTGATTTAAAAGATATAGATGATAGATTAATTTCTAGGTTTAATTCAGGTTTACTCGTAGCAATTGAGCCACCTGAAATTGAGATGCGAATTAAAATTCTACAAAATAAAGCAAAGCAAGATAAATTTAAATTAAGTGATGAAGTAGCATTTTTCGTAGCTAAAAATCTAGCAAGTAATATCCGAGAGCTTGAAGGTGCATTGCGTAAACTAATGGCTTACAATATGTTTCATAAAGTAAATATTGATATTGAAATAGCAAAAATTGCATTAAAAGATATTTTACCAGAAACTAATCCTGTAGCTAATTTAACTATTGAATATATTCAAAAAATTGTTGCGATATTTTATGGCATTAATGTTGCAGATATGAGTTCAAGAAAACGCACCGCAAATGTAACTAAGCCAAGACAAATTGCAATGTTTTTTGCAAAAGAATTAACGGCTAAAAGTTTACCTGAAATTGGTGTAATGTTTGGTGGGAGAGACCATTCTACAATTCTACATGCTATTCGTAAAGTTAAAAAAGATATGCAGGCACTCCCAGAACTTGCACATGAAATTAAATCTATTTCTCAATCTTTTAATACTTAGAATTATTAATTAATCTACAGAATAAATATATTATACGAGGATATAACAATGTTAGCAGTTTACCCTGGAACTTTTGACCCTATTACTCGAGGACATGAGGATTTAATTAGACGTTCTAGTGCAATTTTTGATAATGTAATTGTTGCTGTTGCACAAAGCTCAAAAAAGGGAACATTGTTTTCATTGGAACAACGCATAGATATGGCTCAAGAAATTTTATCTCATTATCCTAATGTTAAAGTGCTTGGATTTAGTTGCTTGCTTAAAGACTTTGTGCGACAAAATAATGCAAATGTTATTATTCGTGGTTTAAGGGCAGTATCTGATTTTGAGTATGAGTTTCAAATGGCGGGCATGAATCGCTATATGTTACCTGAAGTTGAGACTTTATTTTTAACTCCTTCTGACCAATATCAATTTATTTCTAGTACTTTTGTGCGAGAGATTGCCATGCTTGGCGGAGATGTAAGCCAATTTGTGCTACCAAGCGTAGAGAAACATTTGGCGGAGATAGTTAGTTTATTGAAAAAGAATAAGTAATATTTTATATTATAAACTATATATCAATACCCCTGCTCTAAATCCACTCTACCGCTAATTTGCTTCATATTTTTGCCTTTTTGCAGTTCAGATATTTTTTGAATATGAGTTTCGCAAGCGTTATCAATTCTGGTTTTAGCTGCTGTATGTTGGGTTAGTGTTACTTTTGGATTTTGCCATATTGGATTATTTTTTGGTATCGGCTCTTCTTCTGTAACATCAAGTACAGCATGTGATAACTTACCATTATTAAGCAATTTAATAATATCATCTGTTTTTTGATGTTGACCTCGAGCTAAATTCATTACAATGCTTTTATTTGGTAGTTGCGATAGTAATTCCTTGTTTAAAATACCTGTAGTTTCTTGAGTTAATGGTAGTAAATTAATTAAAATTCTTGTGCTAGATAAAAACTTACCTAAATCCTGTTGCCCATGTAAACATTTTATATCGCCAACATTACCCGCAGTACGCTTCCAAATTTGTACATTAAATCCATTTTGAGTTAATGCTTTTGCTACAGTTCCGCCTAAATTGCCACCGCCCATGATACCAACTGGAAAATCAGATTTTTTGTGCAACTCTAAAGGGGCATAGTTTTTGTTTTGTTGAGCATTTAAGTAATATGGCATATCTCGATATTGCATTAAACAATGCATTAAGGCGTAATCAGCCATATCATTTGCAATATCTAAGTTATCATTACGAATTACAGGAATTTCTTTTAAAACAGGGTTTTGTTTAGCTAAGTTTACAAAATCATTAATCCCTGCACCAATTATGAATATGCCTTTTAAAGCTTGCTCTTTATGCATTTCAATTAATTTATCGCAACATTCTTGAGTTGCACATCTCACTACTGCATAATCAGTTTTAATTTTATCGTTTGATACATTTGATGTTTTACTAGTTAGCGGAATTATGCTTGCATCTACATTATGCTTGTTACAAGCAGATTTTAGCTGTTCTATAATGTAAGATTGATTATTGCCATTTGCTTTTTTATCGCCAAATGCGTGATTATTTTCATTTGAGAAAACAGCAATATTTATCTTATGTGCTAATTGAGATGAGTTTGTCTGTGATTTTATCATATTATTAAATAATTTTTTAATCTAAGTTATTTTTGTGAGGTTAGATTTTACATTTATTGCATATTTATTACAAGTATATGTTTAATCTAAGCCATTTTATTAAAAATATTTATATTTATTTAGTTTTAAAAATCATTAATTTAGCTGTAAATATGATAAAATTATCTTATTATATTTTATATGCTAGAGCATAAATTTATTAAATATGTCAAATAATATATTCCAAAGCAAAGCTATTCTTGCACAAAAGTATCGCCGTATTTTTCTATATGATTATGATTTATCTATAACAATTGGCGTTTTTGATTATGAGCAAAATGCACCACAGCCTGTTATTATTAATATTGAAATTTTTGTGCCATTAAAAGCGTCGAGTTCTAAACAAGATAATATAAATGATGTGCTTGATTACAATATTATCATTCAAGCAATTGAGGAAAACGCTAAGCAAAATTATCAGCTTCAAGAAACATTATGTGATAAAATATTGGACACTCTATTATTGCATAAAGATGTGCATGCAGTCGGAATTGCAATGTACAAGCCAAATGCATATGCAAATGCTAAAGGCGTGGGAATAGAACGCTTTAAATGTAAACCAAAATTCACTAAATATTTATGAAAACGAAACAAGAAACCAAGCAAGATTACGAAAATAATAAGTTAGAAAAAAGATTATGCCGTTTAGTAGGCGAGGCAATCAGTAATTTTAATATGATTGAGGACGGCGACAAGGTAATGGTTTGCATGTCAGGCGGTAAAGATAGCTATGCGATGCTAGATATTTTATTAAAATTAAGGTCAAGAGCTCCAATAGATTTTAGTATAGTTGCTGTAAATTTAGACCAAAAACAGCCTGATTTTCCTGAGCATATTCTGCCTGATTACTTTAAATCAATTGGCGTTGATTATCATATCGAAGAGCAGGATACTTATTCAATTGTAAAAAGAGTTGTGCCTGAAGGTAAAACTACGTGCGGTTTATGTTCTAGGTTAAGACGAGGTATTTTATATCGTGTTGCTGGCGAACTTGGAGCTACTAAAATTGCTTTAGGACATCATCGAGATGATATTTTAGAAACTGTATTATTGAATTTATTTCATGGCGGTAGATTAAAAGGCATGCCTCCGAAATTATTAAGCGATGATGGCAAGCATATTATCATTCGCCCATTGGCTTATGTACAAGAAAAAGATTTAGAAGAATACGCAGTCGTGAAGCAATTCCCAATTATTCCATGCAATTTATGTGGTAGTCAGCCAAATTTACAGCGTGGCGAAATGAAAAAATTAATTCAAAGCTGGTCAAAGCATAAAGGCAGAGTAGAAAGCTTTTTTAATGCATTAAGTAATGTTGTGCCTTCGCATTTAATGGACGCAAATTTATTTGATTTTAAAACCTTGAGTAATATGCAAGATGTTGAGGGAGATATTGCTTTTGATGAAGAGCCATGTGCTACGCCAAATGCTAATTTTGGGTTAGATGAGGGTGTGCAGTCAATTCAGTTTAGTTAGTTTTTAGAATTATTTATTTAGTATAAAGAGGTAATAAAATGACGCATATAAAATTTATTAGAAATGTAAAAGCTATTACCTTAAGTAATTTAGACGAATTAAAATATGAACATATCACAAATAATTAAGCAAGTTGGAAAAATTCTAAAATATATAGGTAAAGCATTTCTAGTATTGCTACTCGTGTTATTTATACTAAATTTTTTTCGTATTTCTAGTGAAGATATTGATAGAATGATTGAAAATAAATTGCCTGAAAAATTAGAATTACAGGCATTTGAAAAGTTAATGAAAAAGTATGATTTTGAGTGTTATGGTAATTTGAATGAAGAAAACAAGGAAATACGTTGTAAGGGTGGTGCTAATTCAATTCTCATAATTGGTTATTGTGAGTTTCATTTAGATGTAGAAAATAAAAATAAAATTATTTACGTTAAAAAGCGTGATTACATTTGTGCTCCGTTGTGAAAGATAAGTGTATTAAAAACTAAAGAGGAATAAAATGTCTGAAAAGTATACAATTGAAGCAAGGTCTTTTAAGATACCTGATAATGAAAATGCACCAACAGTTGCAGCTCATAATTTTTGGGTTTTAAAAAATGAAAAAAACGAAATTATTTCTCAATTACATGGTTTAGCCACGGACAGGTCTACTAATGAAATTATGCCTATTGGTTACTGGGAAAGTAAACATAGCTTAAGAGCTTATCAAATCCAAAATCCAAAATATATGATTAGAGAAAATCAGCCAACTAAAACTGTATTTACAGGTGATAAAGAAGATGTCTTAGCAAGGTGGAATAAGGCTGTAAGCGTAATATCTGAAATTAATAAACAAGATTTAAATTATCCTTCATTAGGCGTTAAATTTTTTTCTAAAACCATAAATAGCAATTCTGTATATCAAACATTTGGGCAAATTATGGATATTCCAGTTCCTGAATTTGAAAAAGGTTTACAGCCAGGCTTAGAAAATAATGCATTACCACAAGATTTTATACAACAGAATAAATATCATAAGCCAAATAATTTATCTTCTAATATTGAATCCGACACTAAAACTCAAAATATAAAGCAAGCAAATTTAGATTTAAGTAAAACTCAAGATAATTCAAATGGATTAAGAGATATAACCTCGTTAGCATTTAAAAATGCTATTCAAGAAGCAAAAGAAATGATGCAAAACTCAGATAGCCAAACTAAAAATAGAACTCTTTCTTAATTAATAGGTATAAGGACAAAAATGAACATATCACAAATAATTAAGCAAATTGGCAAAATTCTAAAATATATAGGTAAAGCATTTTTAGTATTGCTACTTGTGTTATTTATACTAAATTTCTTTCGTATTTCTAGCGAAGATATTTCTAGCATGATTAAAAATAAATTGCCTGAAAAATTAGAATTACAGGCATTTGAAAAGTTAATGAATAAATACAATTTTAAATGTGAAAATAATTTGAATCAGGAAAATAAAGAGATTCACTGTCAAAGTATTGCAAGCTCAATTTTTATATTGGGTTCTTGTGAATTTCATTTAGATGTAGTGAATAACAATAAAATTATTTACGTTAAAAAGCGTGATTATATTTGTGTTGGGTTATAAAAGATAAGTGTATTAAAAACTAAAGAAGAATACAAATGCCAAACATTTTACAAGCAATTAAAAAAATTGATAAATTTAAAATATTCGCATAAAAACATATGAAATTATCAACATTTTTTGCAGGTGCAGGTGGTTTAGATTTAGGTTTTTCTCAAGCAGGTTTTGACTGTATTTGGGCAAATGAATTTGATAAAAACATTTGGGAAACTTATGAAAAAAATCATACCTCAACTGTTTTAGACAGAAGAAGTATTACAAATATTAATCCAGATGAAGTTCCTGATTGTGATGGAATTATTGGCGGGCCTCCTTGCCAAAGTTGGAGTGAGGCAGGGGCTTTAAGGGGTATAGATGACACAAGAGGGAAATTATTTTTTGATTTTATTAGAATACTATCAGCTAAAAAACCATTATTTTTCTTAGCTGAAAATGTGTCAGGAATGTTATTGCCTGTGCATGCAAAAGCCTTAGAAAAAATTAAAATTATGTTTAAAGATTGTGGTTATAACTTATCATTTCAATTATTAAATGCAGCTGATTTTGGTATACCTCAAGATAGAAAAAGAGTTTTTTTTATAGGTTATAGAGATGATTTAGGTAAAACATTTAAATTCCCAACGCCTGAAAATATGTTAGAAAACAAAGTAACATTACAAAATGCGATTTATGATTTAAAAGATAGTGCAATGCCTGCCATAGAGAATAACTATAGTAATGGTAATAATTGTAGTATTGCTAATCATGAATATATGACAGGTGGATTTTCAACCATGTTTATGTCAAGAAATAGGGTTAGAAGTTGGAATGAGGTATCATTTACCATACAAGCTGGAGGTAGGCATGCACCTATACACCCACAAGCACCAAAAATGATAGAAGTAGCAAAAGATAAAAGAATATTTGAGCCAACAAAAGAGCATTTGTATAGACGCTTGAGTGTTAGGGAATGTGCGAGAATTCAAACATTTCCAGATGATTTTATCTTTCATTATAAAAATATAGCAGATGGTTATAAAATGGTTGGAAATGCTGTACCAGTTAAATTAGCTAATATCTTAGCTATGGCTATCAAACAAGATTTACTCAAGTAGAATTATTAAACATGTGGGATAGTCAACTTATTAATAAGCTTCCTCCTTTAAAGTAAGGATTAACATGAAAATCATAGATGTTAAGGTTATAGATAATTACAATTTAATTGTAGAATTTGATAACCATAAAATAAAAAAATATGATGTATCCAAACTATTAAACCTAGAAGCATTTAAGCCACTAGAAAATATATTTTTATTTAAGCAAGTTAAAGTAGATGCTTGTGGATATGGAATTATGTGGAATGATGAAATAGATATTAGCGAATATGAGCTTTGGACAAATGGAATTGATTTGGATTAAAGATTAATAACAAAAACTATTAAGGATAAAAATGAACATAATTATTCTAGCTGCAGGCATGGGCAAGCGTATGCAATCAGCTATGCCAAAAGTATTACACCCAATTGCACAGCAATCAATGCTACATCATGTAGTTGATACTGTATCAAACCTAAATCCACAACGCATAATAATTGTAATTGGTCATGGTGCAGAGCAGGTAAAACAAAGTTTTGCTCAAGAAAAATATCAAAACACCCAAATTACATGGGCATACCAAGAGCAACAACTCGGTACAGGTCATGCAGTCATGCAAGCTTTACCATTTGTGGATAACAACTATCCAAGCCTTGTGCTTTATGGCGATGTTCCATTAATTGGTTTAACTACACTACAAAAATTAATTGATACATCAATTGATAAAGTAGGCATATTAACTGCATATTATGATAATCCAACAGGATATGGACGCATTGTAAAACAAAATAACAAAGTTACGCATATTGTCGAAGAAAAAGATGCGACAGCAGAACAAAAGCAAATTACAGAAATCAACACAGGCATTATGTGCTTACCCACAGCCTCACTCCATGAATGGTTGCCAAGCCTGAAAAATAATAATGCTCAAGGCGAGTACTATTTAACTGATGTTGTAGCGTGTGCAGTAAAGGACAATATCGAAGTAACATGCTCACACCCATTGCTTGGCAATTGGGAAACATTTGGCGTAAATAGTAAAAAGCAACTCTATGAATTAGAACGTTTATATCAACAATCATTAGCAAATGATTTACTTGAAAAAGGCGTTACTATAATTGATGCAAATCGTATTGATATCAGAGGAACTTTAACTGTAGAAAAAGATGTAACTATTGATGTAGGTTGCGTGTTTGAAGGTAATGTACATTTAGCACAAGGTGTTCATATAAAGCCATATTGTGTAATTAATAATAGTCATATTGGCGAATATAGTGTAATTGAAAGCTTTAGCCATATTGATAATTCACATATTCAAAGTAATGGACATATTGGACCATATGCAAGACTAAGACCAAATACAAAACTAGCTGATAATGTAAAAGTTGGCAACTTTGTTGAATTAAAAAATGCAAATATAGCGGATAACAGCAAAGTAAATCATTTAAGCTATGTTGGCGATAGCATTGTAGGTAAAAATGTAAACATTGGTGCAGGTGTAATTACTTGCAATTATGATGGAGTAAACAAACATCAAACGACAATTGAAGATAATGCATTTATTGGTTCAGATTGCCAATTAGTAGCACCTGTAACCGTAGGAGAGGGGGCAACAATTGGAGCGGGTACAACTTTGACTAAAGACGCTCCTACACAGCAACTTACATTATCAAGAGCAAAGCAGTTAAGCATAGCAAGTTGGAAACGACCAGAGAAAAAATCTAAAAATAACTAAATTTTAAACACTTGAGTAATCTTTGTTGTGGATATCCGCTCAAGCAGGTATCCATAATAAAATGATGATTAGTAATCAAGTTTATTATCATAGTCTAAGCTCATTCTTTTAACAGATTCATCGTAAGATACTGATGGTTTTAATTAATGAATTAACTTCAGCTTTTTCATCATCATATTCAGTTTGATGCAAAGGCTCAATCGCCATTGCAATTGAATCTAAATGGAATCTTGATTGTGCTTCTTTAGATGTTTTGGCAAGAGCAGAAATTATTTCATGTTGCTCGCTTAAGCCAATTTTTGAATCCAATACTTTAGATGCAATTAAGTTAGTTAAATCTTGCGGGGAAAAATGTTGACACACATTTTTTTTAAATTCTCCAGCACAATCTTTTATCTCTTTAGCAGCCTTAGTTCCATCATTTAAATCGATAAAATAGTTTAAATCATGACCAATTCCGCTTTGGGTTTTATAATCATTATTAACACTAAATTTTATGTAATGACCTGAAATCTCTTTACTATGAATACTAATATCAAATATATGTGATGTTGGAACAGTTAAATTATGTCCATATGCACTGAAAGTTTCATGATGTTGGCTTTTTGTTTGGCATTGCTTTGCTTTATATAGATTACTAGTTTTACTTAATCCAGAGTAATATGACCTATCAAAATGTATTGGGCTGTGGAATCTCATAAATTACCTCTGAAAATTTATTTAGCAGTTATTTAACTTGTACATATATACTATAATATATTTTAAATAAAATCAATATTTATTTATTATAATTTAATACGATTTATAATCTAAATTGTAATTTACTATCTAAAACATTAAAATAAGCTCTAAACAATAAAATAAGACTAAATCTTAACATCTTTATGCTTTTTTCACATATAACAGATAAACAAAGTTACCCAAATGCGAGTTTGTACATTGTGTCTACACCGATTGGAAACCTAGCGGACATTACCTTGCGAGCATTACATGTGCTATCAATAGTAGACTATATCGCATGTGAGGATACAAGGCATACTGCACAATTGTTGCAAGCATACAATATTAAAGCAAAAACCATTGCCTGCCATATGCACAATCAACAGCAAGCTAGCCAAACTGTACTAAATCATTTAGCACAAGGCTTAAAAATTGCATATGTAAGTGATGCAGGAACTCCGTGCATTAGCGACCCCGGAAGCATTTTAGTTGAGCAAGTTATCAATGCTGGTTTTAAAGTTATTCCCATAAGTGGCATAAGCACGCCGACTACTTTAATCAGTGTAGCAGGTATTATTGATAAAAATAATAGTGGTTTGCCCGCATATTGTTTTGCAGGGTTTTTACCTACAAATCAGCAAGCACGTTTAAAATACTTACAAAAACTTAGTAACTATAAAATGCCTGTAGCCGTTTTTGAAAGCCCAAATCGCATTGAACAAACTTTACAAGATTTAAACATAGATTTTACGGGTAGAAAATTAATTATTGGGCGAGAGCTAACCAAACAATTTGAAGAAATAATTTATACAAAAGTTGGTGCAGATATTAGTATTACCAAAAAAGGCGAATTTTGCCTGATTTTAGGTGCAAGCGAAGAACAAGAAGTATCAAATGAATTAGTACATAATTTACTTAGTGAGATGTTACCGCATTTAGGTACAAAGCAAAGTAGTATTGTAATAGCAAATGCTTTGAATATATCACAAAAAGAAATATACAACCAAGCATTAGCTTTAAAAGCGGGTTTGAATGAAGATGAGTAATTTAATATATAAATCACAGCATAAATCTTAGGATACTTATTAGGAGAATAGCTCACTATGTGAGCCTAATCTAACTAAACTTAATACATTTAAATCTGTATTTTTATAAATCAATAATAAATCTGGCTTGATATGACATTCTCTATAGCTATTCCAATTCCCTGTCAAATTGTGGTCTTTATATTTAGCAGGTAAAGGTTGGAATTGCCCACTTAAGTTGATTTAAGTAATTTATCAAATAATATTTGTATTAAATTTGCATTAAGTGATACCATACACTTTGCATAAGTCTTTGTTCTACGAATTAATTGTGAACAGT
>JBJOQB010000046.1:0-3083 GCA_046050125.1 Pseudomonadota bacterium | reverse complement strand
TGCATACTTTTTCTCCTTGTGAATGCGATGTAACAAAACATAATTTATTAGATGATAAATTTAAGTTCAGATTCTTTGACAAAAATTGGAAACAAATTTTTGTGGTTGATAATACTAGTGAAGAGGATAAAAATTCCAACAATACTAGCACATACCATCTAATTGATACAAATTCTATATTTAGTAATAAAACAATTGAAATGAGCAAAGAAAATTTAATAGTTAATTTATCTATAACAAATGCGGAACTACAAAAATAATTCCTTAGTTATATCCAACAACTCTAACCTAGATTGTACCACTTGTTAAACTTTGCTATACTAAAGCTGGTCTTAAAAAATTATAGACATAATATAATCAAAGCTAGGAGCTTAACATGTTAAAATATATTGCAATTGCACTTTGTGCTTTATCATTATGTGCATGTAACACTGTTGCTGGTATTGGCAAAGATATACAAAGTGGTGGACATGCAATTCAAAACGCTGCTCAATAATTTTATTTAATATGTAATATGGAAAAATTTACCACCCATACAGGAATAGTTGCACCATTTGACCGTAGTAATATAGATACAGATGCAATTATTCCAAAACAATTCTTAAAATCAATTAGTCGCAATGGTTTTGGGCAATATTTATTTGATGAATGGCGTTACTTAGATGTAGGCTATTCAGGGCAGGACTGCACTAATCGACCATTAAACCAAGATTTTATATTAAATAAAGCACCTTACCAAAATTCAAGCATTTTGCTCTCAAGGCAAAATTTTGGTTGTGGCTCATCTCGTGAGCATGCTCCATGGGCTTTAACTCAATTTGGATTTAAGGCAGTTATTGCATCAAGCTTTGCTGATATATTTTTTGGTAATTCCTATAAAAATGGCTTGCTACCAATTGTGTTAAAAGAGCAAGAAATTGAGGAATTATTTCAAATTACTCAACAAAATATCGGGCATACACTAACTATAGATTTAGAGAATCAACAAGTAATTTCCCAAAATCAAAATAACCAAACTAGTTATAATTTTGAAATTAGCGAATTTCGCAAACACTGCCTTTTAAATGGTTTAGATGAAATTGGCTTGTCATTATTACATCAAGAAAAAATTCAAGCTTTTGAACAAAGCTACTTTAATCAATATCCATGGCTAAAACAAGGAATCAATCATGCCTAAAACAACTAGCAATAAAAAAAGTAAATCAGAGTCTAAAAAAGACAAAGCTTCTGGCATGAATGAGTACTTTGAGAAAAGAAGTGCAGAATTTGCTAAATTAGAAAAAGAAGATTTAGTAAATTTAGCATTATATTTTGAGCATAATATGATGATTATGTCATCAGAATTGCATACATTAGAGCATATCGAACTAGAAAAAGAAGAAATGCTTGAATCAGAAGATGCAACCGATGATGAATTAGAAGAAAAATTCCAAGAATTATCAAACTACTTAAGTGAACAACTTGAAATGTTTGAAAAAATAAATCAAGAATTTGATGGGATATTTGAAAAAGCATCATCTCCAGAACTAAAAGAATTCATCAAAAACTTTAATAATGTTGATGAAAATGAGCATAAACACTAGAGAATATAGTAAATCATATTTTTAGAATTTTTATATAACATGATAAAACATATGCAAACCTTAAATATAGCAGTATTAGCTGGCGATGGAATTGGTACAGAAATAGTTACTCAAGCAGTAAATGTATTACAGTCTTTAGAAAAAAAATATGATTTAAAATTCAATTTTTCTTATGCTGATGTAGGTGGAATTGCATACAAAAATCATGGACACCCTTTACCACAAAGCACAATTGATACAGCAAGCCAAGCTCAAGCTATATTATTTGGTGCTGTTGGCGATTGGCAATATGATAGTTTAGAACGTCATTTACGCCCTGAACAGGCTATTTTAGGTTTACGCAAACATTTTGAGTTATTTGCTAATTTTAGACCTGCTAAGCTTTATTCTCAACTTGCTCACACATCAACACTAAAAGCGGAAGTTGTAGAAAATTTAGATATTTTAATTATTCGTGAGTTAAATGGCGATGTTTACTTTGGACAACCTCGTGGCATGCGAGTTGCTCCTGATGGATTATTTGCTGGTTCGGAAGAAGGTTTTGACACCATGCGTTACAGCAAACCTGAAGTGGAACGTATTGCTCATGTTGCTTTTCAAGCGGCTCAAAAACGTGGTAAAAAATTATGTTCAGTAGATAAAGCAAATGTACTTGAAACATCGCAATTATGGCGTAATGTTATGATTGAAATTGCTAAGCAATACCCTGATGTTGAGTTATCGCATATGTATGTTGATAATGCCGCTATGCAGTTAGTAAAAGCCCCAAAAGCATTTGATGTAATTGTAACAGGCAATTTATTTGGCGATATTTTATCTGACCAAGCGTCTATGCTGTGTGGTTCGATTGGTATGCTTGCATCTGCTTCAATGAATAAGCAAGGATTTGGATTATATGAGCCTTCACATGGCTCTGCACCTGATATTGCAGGTAAAAATATTGCTAATCCACTAGCTACCATTTTATCAGCAGCAATGATGTTACGCTTTTCATTTAATTTGTCAGATATTGCTGATGATATTGAACAAGCAATCCAAAAAACTTTAGCTCAAGGCTTACGCACACCTGATATATACTCTAAATTAGAGGGTGAAAAATTGGTAGGAACGCAAGAAATGGGGCAAAGTGTGATTGAGAATTTGCAGTAGAAATTTGAATGATAATAAGTATATTTGGTAAAAAACATGAATAATTTACAAGAAGCCCAGACTAAGTTAAGTATAATAATAAATAATTCTACTTCTGTAGAACTAATTGATTTTTCTTTGAGTATGATGAGCTTATCTAATGAATATGAGAGATTTATTAAAAAAATATGCCAGAGCATGAAGCACAAGGCGTAAGTTTATATATAAATGAAGTAAAAAAAGGGAGAGTGTTATTTAAAGAGAGCTGAGCATAAGATAGTCTGAAATTTGTTAAATTCATCAGGTTTATTAATGTTAACCCATAACCTCATGCTTAGTTCTACCATTTGTTCTGAGCGAGATACAATCTTA
>JBJOQB010000045.1:0-2622 GCA_046050125.1 Pseudomonadota bacterium | reverse complement strand
ATCTTGATAATAAATTTGGTTGTATATTATTTAGAATACATAATTATTATATTAGGAGTAGAAAAAGATGTCTGATGTAAAGTTAGATGCTCAGGTAGATAATCCAGAGCAAAATCAACCTGAAAAAAAATCAAAATCAAAACAACTTACCAACCTTATTTTATTGGGTATGGTTTTAGGTATAGTAGTTGGTTATATATTAAATACAAGTTTACCTTTAGAAGAAGCTAAAAAATACGCTGGCTATATTTCTTTAGTTACTGATGTATTTTTACGTTTAATTAAAATGTTAATTGCTCCACTAGTATTCTCTACTCTTGTAGTTGGTGTAGCACATATGGGAGACGCTAAATCAATTGGGCGTATTGGTGTTAAAACTATGGGTTGGTTTTTAGCAGCATCTTTTGTATCTTTATTACTTGGTTTAATTATGGTAAACATATTACAACCTGGTCATAATTTAAATTTACCAATACCTGATGTAAATGCAAGTAATGGCTTAAAAGTAGCTGCTTTAAATATTAAAGATTTTATTACACATTTAGTACCAAAAAGTGTTGTTGAAGCTATGGCAATGAATGAAATATTACAAATCGTAGTATTTTCTATATTCTTTGGCGTTGGCTTAGCATCTATGGGCAAAAATGCTAATACAATAACATCAGTAATTGAAGAATTATCTCATGTTATGTTAAAAATTACAGGCTATGTAATGAATATGGCTCCTTTAGCTGTATTTGCTGCTATGGCATCTACCATTACAACTCAAGGTATTGGCGTATTAGCTACTTATGCTAAATTTATGGGTGGTTTCTACCTAAGTTTAAGCATGTTATGGTTAGTATTAATATTTGCTGGTTTCTTATTCTTAGGTAAAAGTATTGGTTACTTATTACAGTTAATTAAAGAACCTATTTTATTAGCTTTCAGTACTGCTAGTAGCGAATCTGCTTATCCAAAAACAATGGAAAGATTACAACAATTTGGTATCTCTAAAAAAGTAACAAGCTTTGTACTACCAATGGGTTACTCATTCAATCTTGATGGTTCAATGATGTACTGTACTTTTGCTACTTTATTTATTGCTCAAGTTTACAATATTCCATTATCATTAAACCAACAAATTACTATATTATTATTATTAATGGTAACAAGTAAAGGTATGGCTGGTATTCCTAGAGCATCTTTGGTAGTTATTTCTGCTACTTTAGCACAATTTAATATCCCTGAGGCAGGTTTATTATTAATCATGGGTATTGACCAGTTCTTGGATATGGGACGTTCAGCTACTAACGTAGTTGGTAATAGTATTGCAACTGCCGTTGTAGCTAAATTCGAAGGCGAACTAAAAGTTGCTGAACCACAGAAAAAGCCTAGTACTATGAGCGACGAATTAGAATCTATGAAACGTCGTTTAATGTTATTAGAACTTGAGAATTCAATTCTGAAAAAAGATGCTGAAGACCATGTTTCTAGGCTGTAATTCAAATATTATTTAGATTAAAGCTAAATTTAAAATAGATAATAAAAAGAAAATCCCCATATTAAAATAGTATGGGGATTTTTTTATTTGGTACGATTTTGATAGTACTTAATCAGAATTATAAAATAATAAAATTATAATGATGCACTTTTCATTTCAATTAGCTTTTTTTCATCATGATTTGTTTTTCTTTTTTTAAGCTTAAATGTTAAGTAATCAATAGCTCTTGGTAAGTTTTTTACTTTATCAAAATTTCCATCATTCTCATAGTATTGATCTAAACCATAGCTACTTAAGCTAATGTGATACTCTACAAATTCAAATGCATATTCATACCAACCTAAATTAAGCAAATTAATGCTATTACTGTAATAAAAAAAGCTATTTTCATTAAAATGTCTTTTATATTCTGGAGAACTCCAAGCATTTATTGATAAATCATATATAACTTTTATATATAAAACCCCATCTTCTTCTAGTAAATTTAGGCAATTTGTCATTGCATTTGCTAAATTATCTACACATTCAAACACATAATTTGCATGAATACTAGAAAAATAGCCTTTTATGTTAGAATGCTTACCAAAACGCCATGTATCAAAATCTGCAGTAAAATCATTTTGCTTATTTAAATCTATGAGTAAATCGGGCTTATATCTATCATCATAATCTAAATTAAGCATATCGTATTTCCAATCTACACCACAACCCAAATTTAGGCTTTTAGGTAATGAGCAAGCTGTTTGCTTAATATGAGTTGGTATTGAGAATATTTGCTCAACTGAGCTTAAATATTTTTCCATACCTTTTTGTACAAATTTTGTAGCATCTCTTTGCTTAATTATATTATGACCTGTTTCTTGCAATTTTTTACGCTTAGATGGATTTGTAACTAAATCAACACAAAGCTCAGGTAAACTTTCTAAATCACCATAATAAATTGCTTTTTTAATATCTGGTTCAATTGAGGTATTTTTTCCTAATTCCGAAACTACTGCCTTATGGTTTGCCAGCAAATATGAAACCCTTACTATTTCAAAAATATGTGCATTTTCATAATAGTGCATATTTAAAATAATTTTACTGCGAGCAATCAACATATCTCGCTCTTCATCAATTAATTGCCCGTGGTCAGTTGT
>JBJOQB010000044.1:0-17498 GCA_046050125.1 Pseudomonadota bacterium | reverse complement strand
TAGATTACAATCTATATTTAAGCTAGCTATCTTTAAATAACACTCTCAAAACTTTATTCACAACATAAAGATGAATATATTGCTGTAGATATGGATTATTTTGATAATCCAGAAAATATTCCTGCAGAAAAAATAGCTAGTGATAAACTAGATAAAATAATTTTATCTTCAGATGCGCCAAATAAAATATCAAAACAAGCGTAATTCCCACTTGTGTAGGAACTTACAGATTTTTAATTGGATTTAATTTAATAATTTTTTTGAATATTTTCTAGCATATCATTTACCATTTTATCTAAATCAAATTTAGCATTCCAACCCCAATCTTGTTTTGCTAAACTATCATCAATTACAAATGGCCATGATTTTGCTATATTATTTCTAAAATCTGGTTGGTATTTTATACTAACAGGCTTATTGATATATTCAGCTATTTTATTAAATATTTGTTCTGGATTAAAACTACAACCTGCAATATTATAACTAGCTCGGTTTTTTATGCTTTCTTTAGGTGCATGCATTAATTCGAGTGTTGCTCTAATTGCATCTTCCATATATAACATTGGTAAAGTAACATCTTTATCTAAAAAGCAGGTATATTCTCCTGTTTTGATTAGTTGATGAAATATATCAATTGCATAATCTGTAGTTCCACCCCCCGGCATAGTTTGCCAGCCAATTACACCTGGGTAACGTAAAGAGCGTACATCAAGCCCATATTTTTCATAGTAATACTGACACCAATTTTCTCCCGTTGCTTTACTAATTCCATATACAGTTGTTGGGTGTAGTGCAGAGTAATTAGCTGTAAAGTTTTGGTCAATCCCGTTACCAAATACTGCAATTGTACTAGGAAAAAATACCTTATCTAAATTACATAATCTTGATGCTTCCAGTACATTTAATAAGCCTTGCATATTAATATGCCATGTTTTAATCGGGTCTTGTTCTCCACGTGCTGAAAGTATTGCTGCTAAATGGTAAATTTGTGTAATTTTTTTTTGCTTTATGATATCCATTAGGGAATCTTGCTCTAAAATATTTAAATATGTACATGTATCCGATATGTTAATATCTGTTGCATATACTGTATTTCCTGATATTTGGCTTAATTCCTTTGTAAGAATTTGCCCAATCTGCCCATTTGCACCTGTAATTAAAATGTTATTATTCATGTTTTTATCTTTATATTATTATGTAGTATTCTATATGCCAAATAATTATCATTATGCTATATACTTATTATTCCCTCAAATACACTGGTAGCACCGCCTTGCATAATTACATCAGCATTTAAGCTTTTATCCCATGTAATGTTAAGGATACCACCTTTAGTATGTACATTTACGGGGGAAGTTACTAATCCTTGAGTTATAGCACTAACCACAGCAGCACATGCACCTGTACCGCATGCCATTGTTTCCCCTGCTCCACGTTCATATACTCTGATATGTATATTATGCTTATCAATTATTTGTATAAATCCCGCATTTACTCGTTTTTTAAATAGCGGGTTAGATTCCAGCCATTTGCCTTTATTTTCTACATCGTAGTTAGCCAAATTTTCTACAATTTGTACTGCATGCGGATTACCCATGCTTACCACACTAAAACTTATAACATTATTATTACTATCATTAATTGAATATAACTTGTAATCTATACCATCTAAATTAGTTAGTGTATTGGCTATAACTGTATTATCATTTTCATCAAAATCAACGCTATTTGCATCTAATTTGGGTTTTCCCATATTAACTTCTACAGTATTTTGACTCATTAATTTTAAAGTGATAATTCCCTTCATTATCTCTACATTAATTTTAGTTTTCTGTGTTAGTTTTTTTTGATGAACATATAGCATAAAACATCTTGCACCATTTCCACAATGCTCGACTTCACTACCATCAGCATTAAAAATACGATATTTAAAATCACAATCTGTATTTAATGTTTTTTCAATTAATAAAACTTGGTCTGCTCCAATTCCTGTATGTCGGTTGGATATTTGGATTATTTGTTGAGTAGTTAGCGTTATATTTTTGCTATATGCATCAATGACAATAAAATCATTACCCATGCCATGCATTTTTGTAAAGTTGATTATCTGTTTAGTTTCTGTAGATTGCATTATATATTTCTTATTTATTTTAGATTAAAACTCTATAACAGTTTTTCCTTCTTTTTCATATCCAATGGTATGTAAAAATGGGCTTAGTCTTGATGCGAATATTTCATCAGGTTTTGCTTCTCCACTAAAGCTAAAAGGCTTTAATGTACCAGAGCCACTGATATTTAATACTCCGCTGATAGTTGAAACATCAAACCTGTTATCTTCATTACCTGATTTTATACTGTAAGAACCTAGAATTAAATTAGGGTCTTCCTTGCGATATATTTCAGTAAAAGTTATATCTAATGGTATATTTTCAATATTACCAATTGATGTTTCAGGAATATGTACTTGGATATTACCCCCTAAATCTAGGCTAGATAATGGTCCTTCAAGCCCATCAAAAAAATCTATGGGTAAATCCTCTATATATAAATCAGAGATTGCTTTTTTAAAAGGATAGATTTTAAATGGTTTTGCAATATTTTTATGTTTTACATTTATATTCAGATTAAGTATATTTGATATAGATATACTCCAAGTAACAGGAGTAGGCAAAGTAATTGGTAGCTTATCTGGTTTTCCATATGAAAGTCCAATATATGCACTTCCATTCCAAACTGTACCTGTAGTATTCATCATGCGTAAGCGGTATCCAGATGCTTTTTCTAGTTTATCAACTAGGTAGCTTGCAGGGATATTCATAATTACAATTGTAGAAACTATGATTAATAATGGTAGAAACCACTTTAAATGCCTTAGTAGGTCTTTGGTTGCTTTTATCATAATTAACTTTATCTTTTTTACTTTGGTTAGTAGATTATTGGTTAAATTAATACGGCAGTAATATGTAGTTTGTTAGAGTTTTCTTTTTTTTGTATATTTATATCTTTTATTTTAAATCTAGTAGATTGTAGCCATGTTAAAAATGTTGCTAGTTCTGTTTCCAAGTCTAGCTCTAAATTATTTTCCCATTTTATTGAAATAACTTGAATATTACTTTGTTTTAGGCTTTGCTCTACTTCAGTAGCATTTAATTTAGGTGGTATAGTTTTTACTAGTTGTTCTACAGTAGCTTTTTTTTGCATTAAATTATTAATATTTGCAATATTTTTAATATAATCTGAATGCAAACTAATTATATACATAGATATGCTAAGTAATAAAAGCAATAATATGCCTAAATTAGCAATTTTTCTTGAATTATCCGATAAATTATCGTATTTATATTTGTAAGATACTAATAATGTTTTAATCATATATATTACTTTTGTTTTATAGCTAACTCATAATAATTTAGCTATACTTTCAGATTATAGGTAAGAATTTTAGCCATTCTAAATCTTCAGGCATTGTGATTTTTATATTAAGGCGAGAGCCTTCCACAAGTAACGGAGATATACCCATTTTTTCAATAGCACTTGCTTCATCACTTACGTTATCATACACTTGTAGTGCATTAAATAGTATATCTAATTTAAACATTTGTGGCGTTTGTGCTAAATACATATTGCTTCTATCGATTGTTACTACAGTATTTGACTTATTCTGTTTGATTGTATCTACAACTTTGCTAACTATTAATCCGCCTTGTTCTTGATTAGCTTTGGTGCATTCATTAATAAGCTTTTGAATATCCTCTATTTTAATTAATGGTCTTGCTCCATCGTGAACTAATACCCATGGATTATTATTATATTTTTTAGATAGATAATTTAATCCATGTAAAACGCTATTTGCTCTTGTATCGCCACCAATATATTGAATATCAACATATTCAGAAAATAAATGCTTATAATTTTGAATATAACTATCATCAGGGGAAACTACAAGCACAATCGGAAATTTAAAGAATGATAAAACCTTAAGGGTGTAATAAATAATTGGTTTGTCCTCATAATGTAGATACTGTTTAGGTACATGCGAGTTCATACGACTGCCGTAACCAGCACATGGCACTACAAATAAGAAATTTTGTAAATTGTGCATAGAAAGCATATATTGATAATTATTTTAGATATTTTTATGATTTATGATAAAAGATATAGGTATAATATTTTGAGCTATACCTAAAATTTGAGCTATAGCTAAACTATGATAAGTTAGGTTAGCTATATAATAATAATTTTGCATATATTTTTACTAAAGTAAACTTATGCTTTTCTTACCCTTCTAATTTCATCTACTAGCAACAATAAGATTCCTACTACAATTGCCGTATCCGCAACATTAAAAGCTGGCCAATGCACATCGAATATGTGAAAATCAAGGAAATCAACTACATACCCATGCCATAATCTATCAATTAAATTGCCTAATGCTCCACCTAAAATTAAAGAAAGACCTGACGCAAATAAATTATGCTTATGACTTTTTTGTAACAACCAAAAAATTACTAAACCAGCTAAAACGCTAAACATAGTAAAAAACCAACGTTGCCAACCAGATTCATTTGCTAAAAACGAAAAAGCAGCACCACGATTATGTAGTAATACTATATTAAAAAAATCAAAAACCGCTTGAGATTCGCCAACTTCTAGCCTTTGTACGATACTAATTTTTGTAGCTTGATCTATGATTAAAATAATCAACGATAGCACTAACCACCCAGCTAAACCCATATTATTCCCTTATAATTAATCATAATATTTGAACAAGATTTATACAAATTTTGTAACGGAATTTATTATCTTGCATAACTAATAACTATAATAACAATAAAGCTATTGCAAATTGAGTATAAATATATCATGTCATAACTAAGATAGGCAAGTAGAATGGCATAAATTGGATTGATAAAATCACTTCAAAGAGTATTTGTATTGGTGAAGGTTTTTATATTTCATATTATTATAATTAATCTATTATCTATATAAGCCATCAATTACAACCTCCCTATATCTTACAATTAAAAATCTGTATAATTCTACATGATATATAAAAATTGATAACAAATTGTTATGCAGCGTTTTACTCCATTTTCATTATTTAGATACTTTAGTTTAAGCTTTATTGGTGGCGTTTTAGCACTGCAATTAGGCTTTATTTTGCAAATTGCTTTACTTACTACTTTTAAGCCAATCAGTACAAGTTTTATTACAAATGAATATGTGAGATTATGCCGTGATTCCCATGATTGTTCTGTTAAAAGAACATGGATTAATTACGATGAAATGGGTATATCCATAAAAAAGGCTGTTGTAGCTAGCGAAGATGCAAATTTTGTTGAGCATAAAGGCGTAGAAGTCGATTCATTACTAAAAGCATGGGAAAGAAACAATAAAAAAGGTAAATTCATCGCAGGTGGTTCTACCATTACTCAACAATTAGCAAAAAATTTATATTTATCTAGTGAAAAAAATTACTTACGTAAAGCACAAGAATTAGCTTTAACAGCCTACATTGAAATGTTTTTAGATAAACAAAGAATTTTTGAAATATACCTAAATGTTGTAGAATGGGGAGAAGGCATATTTGGTATACAAGAAGCTAGTAAATATTACTATGGCAAAGATGCAAACCAGATAAGTAATTACCAAGCAGCTCGATTAGCCTCTGCTTTACCTGCTCCAAAGTGTTTTGATGATGATATATATTGTGGAAATATTAATATAAATTTTAAAAAAAAGGCTGGTATTATTGCTAAACGTATGGGTGTAGCTGATATTCCAGCAGATGATGGATTAGGAAAGTATATACAAAAAAATCGTCGAAAATTTAAGCCTAATGTAGCTAAAAAGAATTTAGATGAGGTATAAAATATATAAATTTATGAAAAATTATAAATATGCCTAATAATAAAGCCACTATTAAAAATAGTGAAGATAATAATAGTCAAAAAAATCAAAAATCAAAGCCAGCTACAAAAGCAAAAACTAATAATGCAGGTGCAAAATTAGAAAAATTAGGCTTAAGTTCAAGCATGGATTTTGCCCTACATACACCTTTGCGTTATGAAGATGAAACAAAAATAATTGATATTAAAACAGCTATTGCAAACTCAATTCATGATAATCAACCCGTACAAATTGTTGGTAAAGTCGTTGCTACTTCATGGGCAAGAGGCATGAAACAGCAGTTTATTGTTGAAGTATCTGATGAAACAGGGAGCATTAATTTACGCTTTATTAATGCACATATTATACAAATTAAGCAATTTGTAGATGGTAGTGTGTGGAGAATTAGGGGAGAAGTTAAGCATGGTATGAGTGGTTGGGAAATTATTCATCCTATTTGCAAACCCAATCATGCAAATACTTTACCTAAAAATTTAACAGCTATTTACTCTACTATTGCAGGGTTACCACAAAGTTACTTACAAGCTTGTATGCAAACACAAGTTAAGTTATTTGTAAATTATACAGCTGAAACAATACCGCAAGAGTTACTAGATAATGAGTTAAGCAAATTCAAATTTATGTCATTAGGTCAAGCAATTAATACAATTCATTTTCCTAATCCAAATGAAGATGTAGATGCTTTGGCTCAACGATATCACCCTGCATGGCAAAGAGTAAAATTTGATGAGTTACTAAGCCAGCAATTATCTTTAAAAAAAATTCACTTAGAGCTACAAAAGCAAACAGCATATCCGTTAAAAAATGAGGATAATTCCTTACTTAATCAATTTTTAGGTAATTTACCATTTAAGCTTACTGAAGGTCAGCAAAAAGCATGGTATGAAATCAGCCAAGATTTAAATAAGGCGTATCCAATGCAACGCTTATTACAAGGAGATGTTGGAAGTGGAAAAACCATAGTTGCAGGTATGGCAGTTGCTCAAGCTGTTGGCAATGGTTTTCAGGTTGCAATTATGGCACCTACTGAAATTTTAGCACAGCAATTATATGATAAATTTAAACAATGGTTAGAGCCTTTAGGTATAGATGTACATATATTATTAAGTTCTGTAACAGCTAAAAATAAAAGAGAGCTAAAAAAACAAATTGCAAGTGGCGAAGCAAAAGTTGTAGTTGGAACGCATGCAATTATTCAAAAAGATGTTAAATTTCATAATTTAGCTTTAGCAATTGTAGATGAACAACATAGATTTGGCGTATTGCAGCGTTTAGCTTTGAGGGCAGGAAATAATGAAGATGATAATTTAAACGATAATAATAAAAACTTAAATTTAGTCCACCAGCTCATGATGTCTGCCACGCCTATACCACGTAGTTTAGCCATGAGTTATTATGCAAATTTAGATGTTTCAGTGATGCAAGGTTTACCTCATGGGCGTTCAGCCATACTAACTAAATTAATTGACCAGCAACGCCGAGATGAATTAATCGCAAAACTACAAAATACTATCGACCAAGGCAGGCAAATATATTGGGTTTGTCCATTAATCGAAGAATCAGAAAGTTTAGATTTAGAAAATGCACAAGCTACTTTTGAATTACTATGCGAAAGATTGACAAATAATATCAAAGTTGGCTTGCTTCATGGTAAATTACCAGCTAAGCAAAAACAAGAAATTATGCTAGATTTTAAAGAACATAGATTGCATATTTTAGTTTCTACAACTGTAATTGAGGTTGGCGTAGATGTACCAAATGCAAGTTTGATGATTATAGAACATGCAGAGCGTTTTGGTTTAGCACAATTACATCAGCTAAGAGGTCGAGTTGGTAGAGGGGAGGCAAAATCAGTATGTATATTGTTATATCAAAACCCATTATCTAGCGTAGCACGTCAAAGATTAGAGGTAATGTATAACAGTCAAAATGGATTTGAAATTGCAGATAAAGATTTGGAGATTAGAGGAGCTGGAGAATTGCTAGGCTCACGACAATCAGGGGATATGTTACGATTTGCAGATGTAAATAAAGATAGCATGTTGCTAGAAGAAGCAAAAAAAATTGCATTGATTATGCTAGAAAATTACCCTGAATATGTGGAAAGGCATTTAAATTTATGGATAAAAGATAAAATACAATATATTTTTGCTTAATTTAATTATTATAATTAATATATATTTTAGTGTAATTTTGAACTATATAACCTAGGGTTTTCACTAAGTCGTGGAAATAACATTTAGGAGTATAGATGCAAATTACATCAAATTCTGCTTTAGCTACAAACCCAACAGCGGATATATCTTTAAGTTTAAATAATCTTGATATATCAAGCTTTTTGGGAAACTCAACAACTCAAAGTGCTTTGAGCCTGAATCAAGCTAGCAATCAAAATTTAATCAATTTACCAAACGCTAATACTAATAATAAAACTAGCACTTCTTCAAATTCTGATATTTTAACATCAGCAACAAACACAAATTCAGCAAGTAACTCTGCTACTAATAGCGATACATCATCATTTCTAACAGGCATTAATGAATTTATCAATAAATTAATGCAAGATATCATGGCACAAATTCAGCCAATTATTGAAAATATAATAAAAAATATTTCTAGTGGCATAGGTGGTGGTAGTGGACAACAAACTGGTAATGCGAATGGTCAAGCTTTAAATTCAACTGATTCAAACTCAATTTTAGATAGTGCAACCTCATTAAATAATGCGTCATTACAGGGATTAACAGGGAAGCAAACTACTACAAATAATGCAGGTAATATAGGCGATTCTACAGGTACTCCGCTAGACCTTACAAATTCATTTAAATTAGATAATTTAAATATTAATGGAAATCAACCAAATTATACAGATATACCTACCTCTACGCTTAATGATAGTAGTGAAGAAGGTGTAATACCAAAAAATAACACGTCTAATCAAAATAATAACCTAGATAATCTACCTACTGACTCTTTAAGCACAAAAGCACCTACAGGTAAACTATCTAAAGAAGATGCTGATGCACAAGCATATGCCCTAATGCAAGAATTAATGAATGACCCTGAAATTAATTTGAGCGAAGAGCAAGCAGCAGGCGTAGCAGGAAACATTTACCATGAAAGTGCAGGCATGAACCCGCATGTTAATGAAATTGGTTACTGCCCAGCAGGACAAGAATATGGTAAACCCGCTGATAATGTTTATGGGTACGGTTGGTGTCAATGGACAGCGGAAAGGAAAACAGATTACTTAAACTTCTGTGAACAAAATAAAGATAAGTTTGAAGTTGGAAGCCCGATGTCTAATTATGCATTTTTAAAACATGAATTAACAAATACATCTGAAAGCAAAGTATTAACTAACTTAAAAAATGCCAAAACTCCTGAAGAAGCTGCATTTGTTTTTAGAAAAGAATATGAAAGGGCAGCAATGCCAATTGACAGCACAAGGGCTGCATTTGCGAATTATTCATATGACTTACTAAAAAATGGTGGTAAATCTACTAAAGAATGGCCAGCTAATATATAGTGAATTATTTGTATATAGTATATACCCATATTTATATCATAACATAGCTATATTTATGCTATTTTAGTATAGAATAGCTGTGCAATATTATTTGGAAATTTATGGAAAATACAAACCCTCATTTTAAATATCATGTTTTTTTCTGTACAAATCTTCGTGAAAATGGAGATGATTGCTGTGCAAACTATAATGCAAGTCAAATTCGAGATTATGCAAAACAAACATGTAAATCAAAAAATCTTGATGGAAACGTAAGAATAAATAACGCTGGCTGTTTAGGAAGATGCGAGCATGGACCTGTTGCAGTTGTATATCCTGAGGGTACATGGTACAAATATGTGGATAAATCAGATATTGATGAAATAATTCAAGAACATCTGATTAATGGTAATAAAGTTGAAAGGTTATTGATAGATTAATCTTAAATCTATCTCTCATCTAATAAAGATTTTGATTCAGAAGAACCAACTGCTTTTTTAGATGATTTTTTATCTTCTTTATTGCTATTTTTTTGAATAATAGAGTAGTCTTTCGTTACTTTAGCATGCCCAATTATTTTTGCCTTCCATGCCTCTTGCTCAGCAAAATCAGATTGCACAGTCAAACGTAGTAATTCTTCATTTAATATCAAACTAGAAGCATTTTTTGTCATATCCATTTTTGAAGCAGCAAGTACAGGTAATGTTACTTTGCCCTCTTCAACAAATCTATGAAAACGAATCATACCTGTAAAATCACGATTTAATCTATCAAATGCTTGTTTTAACATCACGTTTGCTTGTTCAATTCCATCTTTCCAACCATTATGTAATGCTTTTTTCCACAAACTAGCCTCTTCTGATGAATTTGGCTTGATTGCAGGATTAGTGTTTAACACATTTATATTTTTAGGAAAATTTAGATACTCACGCCAATTCGGTGCGACAGATACAATTCTAGCTTTTCGCTCAATTTTATACAATGCACCACTCAAACGAACAGCATCTTCTCCATCTTGATTGTATAAATTGCGTGCTTCAGTAATAATTGGCGGAACAACTCTACTATAAATCAAGTAAGGCTCAAAATTATATACTTTATCTAATTGATTGATATTTTTCTCAACGCCATCATTAATAATATTGAGCTGATTTTGCAACCCAGCTTTAATACCTAAAGATAAGGCAGTGTCATATACAGCTTGTTTTCTTGCCGTTTGTACTACATTTAAAATTCCACTGCTATTATTACTATTACTGCTAGTATTATTTTCACTTCCTATACCACTAACACCACCAACACTGCTATCAGATTTTTTGTCTACACTTTCATTTTGTTTATATGGTCTAGTTTCATAGATTTTTTCTAGATATTCCAGATTAACTGCGTCCATTTTAGTACCTTAAGAAAATTAATAAAAAATTCAATTTATCTGCTTCTGTATACAAGCCTTAGTACTTTTGCATCTTTATCTAAAACAACATCTGCAACCTTATCTACTTGATAACTAATCATTTTTAAAACTTCAATTGGTGCTTGTTTTTTTACATCAATAGTTATAGTTGGTAAGCCTTTACTTGTACCAACCTCATTAAATTCATAACCATATCTACTTGCCATAGCTTTTAGTAATATATTTGGTTTACCAATAAATCCAATTATATCAATGTCTTCACTATCAAATAAATTTTGTTTTTGATTTTTTTGAGCTCTATTTTCAGCAACTATCATTGCATATTGCTGTTGTGCTTCAACTGCTTCTGATGATTTTTGTATCATCATTGCCTCTGCAAATTCTTGAGAATTTGGATTTAATTCTTGTATAGTTTTTGGTGGATTATTTGTTGCACACCCACTTATTAACAATGTGCATAAAATGCATAAGTGTGTTTTGAATATATGTTTATTTTTTATTTTTATAGTCATTAAAAGTATTTTTTTGTGTAGTATCTGCTTGGAATTATATCAGAAAAAAATATGTGATGTAAAAAAGATGATATTTAGTTATACATCATATTTAACTTTTACACTTTAAGATATTAACAATTATAAATTAATGACTTCTACAACTAAATTATAATTAAAAACTCAAAAAATCTTAAAAATTTCACTTGAAAAATAAATAGCTAACACTATATACAAATTATCTAAGATTTTTTTAAGGAAAAAAGATGTCAGAAATTATTGGTATTGATTTAGGAACAACTAATTCATGTGTTGCAGTTTCAGAAAATGGTCAAATTAAAGTTATTGAAAATACTGAAGGTAACCGTACAACACCATCAATTATTGCATATCCAGACAATGGGGAAATTTTAGTTGGCGCAACAGCAAAACGCCAAGCAGTAACAAATCCAAAAAATACTTTATATGCTATTAAGCGTTTAATTGGTCGCAAATTCTCAGACAAAGAAGTACAAAAAGACATCGAATTAATGCCATATAACATTATAGCAGCAGATAATGGCGATGCATGGGTAAATGTAAAAGACCAAAAATTAGCTCCTCAACAAATTTCAGCTGAAGTTTTACGTAAAATGAAGAAAACAGCTGAAGATTACTTAGGTAAAGCAGTAACTAGAGCTGTAATTACAGTTCCTGCTTACTTTAACGATGCACAACGTCAAGCAACTAAAGATGCAGGTCGTATTGCTGGTCTTGAAGTTGAGCGTATTATTAATGAGCCAACAGCAGCAGCATTAGCATTTGGCTTAGATAAAAAAGATGGTAAAGACCGTAAAATTGCAGTATATGACTTAGGTGGTGGTACATTTGACGTATCAATTATTGAAATCGCTGATTTAGATGGCGAAAAACAATTTGAAGTTTTATCAACAAATGGCGATACATTCCTAGGCGGCGAAGACTTTGACCAAAAAGTAATTGACTACATTATATCAGAATTCAAAAAACAGCAAGGTATTGATTTAAGCAAAGACCCAATTGCATTACAACGTATTAAAGCAGTTGCAGAACGTTCTAAAATTGAATTATCAAGCAGTCAACAAACTGATATTAATGAGCCATACATTGCAATGAACAATGGCATGCCATTGCATTTAAACTTAACTATTACACGTGCTAAATTAGAAGCATTAGTAGAAGAGTTAATTGAGCGTACAATTGCACCATGCAGACAAGCACTACAAGATGCTGGATTACGTACAAGTGAAATAGATGATATTATCCTTGTAGGTGGTATGACACGTATGCCAAAAGTACAAGAAAAAGTTAGAGATTTCTTTGGCAAAGACCCACGTAAAGATGTAAACCCAGACGAAGCAGTAGCAGCAGGTGCAGCAATTCAAGGTGCTGTGTTATCTGGCGATAGAAAAGATTTATTATTATTAGATGTTACACCATTATCTCTAGGTATTGAGACAATGGGCGGTGTAATGACTAAAATGATTAATAAAAACACGACAATACCAACAAATCATAGCCAAGTTTTCAGTACAGCAGATGATAACCAAAACGCAGTAACAATTAAAGTTTACCAAGGTGAACGTGAAATTGCAGCTGCAAATAAATGCTTAGGCGAATTTAATTTAGAAGGTATTGCACCTGCTCCACGTGGTATGCCACAAATTGAAGTAAGTTTTGATATTGATGCGAATGGTATTTTACACGTATCGGCTAAAGATAAAGGTACGGGTAAAGAAAATAAAATTACTATCAAAGCAAGCTCTGGTTTAAGTGAAGAAGAAATTCAGCAAATGATACGTGATGCAGAATTAAATGCAGAAGAAGATAAAAAAGTGCGTGAATTAGCAGAAAGCAGAAACCAAGCTGATACATTAATCCATTCAACTAAAAAAAGCATGGAAGAATACAGCAAAGAGTTAAGCGAAGAAGAAAAACAAGCTATTCAAACAGCAATTACAGCATTAGAAGAAGCAGCTAAAGGCAGTGATAAAGAACTAATTCAAGCTAAAAGTGAAGAATTAGGCAAAGCAGCTCAAAAACTTGGCGAGAAAATGTATGCAGATTTAGCTAAACAGCAACAAGCTGAACAAGCTAATGGAAGTGATGCTACACAAGCAAAAGCTCAAGATGATAAAGATGTAGTTGATGTTGATTTTAAAGAAGTGAAGTAAACTTGTAAATTAATGTTAAAATAGCTAACTTTTAAAAAAGAGTTGGCTATTTTTATTTTTAAAATTAAAAACTAGCTTAAATTAATAATCTGGAAAGATAAATATGAAAGACTTCTACGAAACACTAGGCGTAGCTAAAAATGCTAGTCCAGAAGAAATAAAAAAATCTTATCGCAAGCTTGCAATGAAATATCACCCTGACCGCAATCAAGGTACGAAAGATGCAGAAGATAAGTTTAAAGAAATACAAAAAGCCTATGATATTCTATCAGATGAGCAAAAACGTGGAGCTTATGATAGCTATGGTCATGCTGGAGTTGACCCAAATAATGCTGGAGGTGGATTTGGTGGAGGATTTGGCGGTTTTGGTGCAGATGATTTAGGCGACATTTTTAGTCAATTTTTTGGTGGCGGTGGCAATCGTAACTCAGGACGTAGTAGAGATGGTTCATCTAAAGGTAGTGATTTAGCTTATGCAATTGAAATTACTTTAGAGCAAGCTGCTAGCGGTCATGATATGCAAGTTACCATTCCAAGCTGGGACGATTGCTCGGATTGTAATGGAACAGGTGCAAAAAAAGGCACATCAGTTGAAACATGTAAGCATTGTAATGGCTCTGGTATGTTAAATATCAGACAAGGTTTTTTCATGATGCAACAAACCTGCCCGTACTGCCAAGGCGATGGAAAACATATACCAAATCCGTGTTCTACATGCCATGGTAATGGAAAAATTAAACGCAGTAAAACATTAGAGATTAATATACCTGCTGGCATTAATGATGGCATGAGAATTCGTTCTAATGGAAATGGTGAACCAGGGAGTAATGGTGGACGTAATGGCGATTTATACATAGAGGTTCGTATAAAAGAACACCCTGTATTTAAACGCAATGAAAATGATTTACACTGCCAAATTCCAATCCCTTTTACCACAGCGGCACTAGGTGGAGAAATTGAAGTACCAACCTTAAGCGGTAATGTTGTGTTTAATATACCTGAAGGCACGCAAAATGATAAGGTATTTAAACTAAGAAATAAGGGTATAAAAGGATTACGTAGTAGTGCTGAAGGCGATTTATATGTGCATGTACAAGTTGAAACACCTGTTAGGCTTACTGATGAGCAAAAAAACTTGTTAAGAGCATTTGAAAATAGCTTAAATGGGGATAAATCAACTATACATAGCCCACAGACAAAAACATTTGTAGATAAGGTTAAAGAATTTTTTAATTAATTTGACTATTCTTTATAATAAATATGTATACGTCATACCTGCGAAGGCAGGTATCCATGAATTTTTTGATTATAAATTTTTATAAGATAATTATCCCTTCATATTATTACTATAACTAGCATATATATCACTTGAAGCAAGCGGATTTAATTCCTGATTATTTGTAACATGCTGTTTTATATGCTTCATAATATTAATGAATTTTAACAACCATTCATTAGTTATATCATACGTTAAACCCTGATAATTTTCTTTTGACCATAGCACTAATCTACTTTCTGCATGATTGGTATAAAGTAAAATAGAGGGCTGATAAAGCGGATTATTCAATTCGTTTAAAAAATGCCAGCTTTTTGAAACTGTATTTTTGTAAAATAAATCCCATAAAAAGACTAAGTAACCATCTGTATAAACTATATTAATGAAATCTCTATGAATATCATTACTATTATTAGCGTCTTGTGCATCATCAACAGCAAATCTAATTGGAGATGACCAATCAATTGGGCATAAATCTTGATATATATTAAAATTTTTAAGTATTTTTACCAAAATTTTCTGCAAAATTTTTGGAGTATATTGATATTTACTATTGTCCATATTTACCCAATACAAAATATATAAGATTATGTATGCATTTATTTAAATAAATATATGAATTTATTTAAAATTTATATCAAAGAATATTTATCTACATTATTAAATCAAAGATAGAAAGATGTATAAAGCATTATAATTACATTTAATATATAACTATCATACATCAAAAATTATTACTGGCAAAACTCTAATGTATATTTAGAGCCTTTAGTATATAACATATCTAGCAATAAAGATAACTCTTTAACAAAATAGTTACACTCAATTAAATCGCCAAAAATGTCTCTACATTCAAGCATAGGCAGTGGATTACTTAAACATTGTTTTGATATTGCACTTAAACGTTGTGCTTGAGGGTCAACTAGTGGTATATCATTACCTAATTCATCTTTACCATTTAAAAATCTAATCCAGCTTGCTACACATAATGTTAATCTACGTATATTCGCCTTTTCTCCATGCATTTTTAATTGCTCAATAATTGAAGGCAGAATATATTTAGGAATTTTACCCGAACCGTCCATGCAAATACGCAAAGCTTGGTCTTTAATATTTTCATTTTCAAACCTTTGCATTAGTATCTGCTTGTATTGTGTGAAATCTACACCTTCAAGAGCTTGTAGTAATGGAGTTACTTCTAAATCCATCATGTTTTTTAAATATGGTGTAAAATTTGCATCTTGTGCAATTTCATAAATAAATCTATGTCCATATAAATAGCCTAAGTAACCCATTGCTGAATGAGTTGCATTTAATAGGCGTATTTTCATTTTTTCGTATAAAGCTACATTATTCGTAAATTGAATACCAACTTTTTCAAAAATTGGTCTATCATTACAGAAATTATCTTCAATTACCCACTGTGTAAATGGCTCACATACTACAGGATAAGCATCATCAATAGCATAATTTTGTTGGATAGATTTCCTATCTTCATCTGTCGTCATTGGTGTTATTCTATCTACCATACAACTTGGAAAGCTTACGTTTTTCTCAATCCAATTTGCTAATTCTATATCATAGCTAGCACAAAAGGCTATTAGTGCTTTTTGTAATACATGTCCATTTTGCTCCATGTTATCACATGATAACACTGTAAATGGTTTAATATTATTATTTTTACGATTATTTAAACTAACAGCCAAATAACCAAATATAGTTTTTGGATTACTTAAATTATTAATATCATGTTTAATTGATTCATGCTCTAAATTTATTTCCCCACTACCCTCTAACAAGTAATAACCTGCTTCAGTTGCTGTAATTGTAACAAGCTTTACTTGCTCTTGTGATAAAACATCAAATGCATGTTGTGGATTATCATAACCCCAAATATATTGCTTAATTGAGCCAATTATTTTAGCAGAAGTTGTAGTATTATCTTGTTCAATTAATGTGTACAAACAATCTTGTTCTGCTAATGAATGATGCATCTTTTCATCTTGTGGCATAATCCCAATTCCACAAATGCCCCAGTTTAAATCAGTTGGATATTCTTGCATTAATTTATGTATATACAATGCTTGATGAGAGCGATGAAAACCACCTACGCCAATGTGAACAACTCCACATTTGATATCTGAACGTTTGTAATTTGGATATTCAATATTATGTAGAGGCTTTTTATCAACTAATTCTTGATTAATTTTGTATATCATATTTTATCTGCAATAATTGTAAAATAGTAAATGTAGAAATTACTTATAAGTATCATTTTAAAAATAAATATGAGAATATATTAATAAACAATTCTAATAACGCTAATAACGTAATTTATCTACATAGTTTTAATTCTTTCTATGTAGTTTATCGATATTAATTATTTGTTCTTGGTTATGATTTTTTGTGGATTTTTGCTCAACTTTCCATGCATGAGCATACACAACCTCTAATTCTATACTATTTATATGCGAAAATAAACTAGCTAATTTAGTATAATTATTATTTAATTTTAGCTCAGAATTAGTATTAAAAAGTAAGCCAAATGCATGTAAATCTTGCATAATTGCTTTAATATTGGAATTTTTATAATCTAAATTGATTTTTTGTATATGTACTACTGGATTAGAGAACCTACTATGAACTAACATATCGCCTATATAATGCATATCAATTAACGGTAGTGAAAATGGCATATTGTTTGCAC
>JBJOQB010000043.1:0-3957 GCA_046050125.1 Pseudomonadota bacterium | reverse complement strand
TATGTGTTTAAATATATCAGTTTAAGCAATATAGCTACAATTTATTATATTTAAATTAACAAAAATTGACAATTCAGGCTACAAACTGTTATCTTAAGTATTATCAAATAAAAACTAAGTATAAATATAGGTATGATATTAATAACAGGTGGTGCAGGTTTTATCGGTTCTAATTTTGTACATACGTGGCAAAAACAAAATAGTGAAAGCATAGTAAATATTGATAGCCTAACTTACGCAGGTAATTTGTATAATTTGGAAGGATTACTCAATAATAATTTGCATCATTTTATATGTGAAGATATTAATAATTTTGAGCAAATTCAAGATATTATTAGTGAAACTAAACCACGTGCGATAATCCATTTTGCTGCTGAAAGTCATGTTGACAGGTCAATTAATAATCCACAGGAATTTATCAACACTAATGTAATTGGTACTTTTAATTTATTAGAAGCAAGTCGGATTTACTACGCCAGCTTAAATGAAGAGGCACAAAAAGAATTTAAATTTATTCACATCTCCACAGATGAAGTATATGGAAGCTTAGATAAACATGAGCCAGCATTTACTGAATCAACACCATATGCACCAAACAGTCCATATTCTGCAAGTAAAGCATCATCAGACCATTTAGTGCGTAGTTACTATCATACTTATGGCTTGCCTTGTATTATCACACATTGTTCAAATAATTACGGTGCATATCAATTTCCAGAAAAATTAATCCCATTAATTATATCAAATGCTTTATCTGGTAAAGAATTACCAATTTATGGCGATGGGTTAAATATCCGTGATTGGCTACATGTTGAAGACCATTGTGAGGCGATTATTACTATTTTAAATAAAGGTAAAATTGGCGAAGTTTACAATATTGGTGGTTGCAATGAAAAAACTAATATAGAAGTTGTAAATACTATTTGCCATATATTAGATAAGTTAAAGCCTAAACAAAATAATCAATCATACAAAACTCAAATTAAATTTGTCAAAGACAGATTAGGGCATGATAGAAGATATGCAATTGATAATAGTAAAATTAAGAATGAATTAAATTGGCAACCTAAATATACCTTTGATATTGGTATAAAGCAAACTGTTGAGTGGTATTTAAATAATACATTATGGATTGAAAGAGTAAATTCATTAGAATACCAAGATTTTAATATCAATAAATTAGAAAAAATTGGTAATGAATAATAAATAATATAAATAATAATTAAGTAAAATATATGAGTAAACAACGTAAAGGCATAATTTTAGCAGGTGGAAGCGGTACACGTTTATACCCAATTACACAAGGTGTTTCAAAACAGTTATTGCCTTTATATGACAAACCCATGATTTACTATCCGCTATCTACATTAATGTTAGCAGGAATAAAAGATGTTTTAATCATCACTACCCCAGATGATTTAAATCAGTTTCAAAGATTACTAGGCGATGGCTCGCAATGGGGAATCAATATACGATATGCCGAACAACCAAGCCCAGATGGATTAGCTCAAGCTTTTATAATTGGCAGAGAGTTTATTGGAAATGATAACAGTACTTTGGTGCTAGGCGATAATATTTTCTATGGTTATAATTTTAGTGGCATGTTAAATAATGCATATCAACAGCAAGAGGGTGCAAGAGTTTTTGCCTATCATGTACACGACCCTGAGCGTTATGGTGTGGTTAGCTTTGATGAAAATTTTAATGCATTAGATATAGAGGAAAAGCCAACTAAGCCAAAATCAAATTATGCTGTTACAGGTTTGTACTTTTATGATAATACAGTGTGTGATATTGCAAAAGATATAAAACCATCGCACAGAGGTGAGCTTGAAATTACAGATGTGAATATGGCTTATTTAAAGCAAGGTAAACTAAAAGTAGAATTAATGGGTAGAGGTCATGCATGGTTAGACACAGGGACACATGATTCATTATTAGACGCAACCACTTTTATTGCAACATTGCAAAAAAGGCAAGGTTTAATGATTGCTTGCCCAGAGGAAATTGCCTACCATAAAGGCTGGATTAATGCAGATAAAGTTGCGGAACTAGCAAATAAGTTGATTAAAACACATTACGGTCAGTATTTAATGCAACTTATAGCTTAATTATCAAATTATTATTGTGTTTTCGCTATATCGTTTTTAGTTACTTGCTTAACCACTTCGATGCTAACAGGTGCATGACCGTGGCTAATTATATCTAAATCTTTAGCAGCTACAAAAGATAAATCTAAAATTCTACTGCGTGCAAATGGACCTCTGTCATTAATTTTTACAATTGCGGTTTTATTATTTTTAGGGTTTGTAACCTTTACGTATGTACCTAATGGCAATGTGCGATGTGCTGCAGTGTATGAAAACATATTAAACTTTTCGCCACTAGCTGTTTTTTTGCCATGAAATTGCTTGCCATACCAAGATGATACGCCTTTTTGCAGAGAATTTTTTACTATTTCTACAGTTTGGGATACATTTTGAGATATTGATTCAGATGTTTGGCTAATTTTATCATTAATGATATCTACGATTTTTCTATCAGATTTACTGCTATCTTTATCATTTAAATTAGTAGAATTAGAACTAAAATCACTATTATTAAGATTAGTATTTATTGGGTTTGTAACTGATTTTGGTAAATTGTTTATATTATTTTCTAAACTAGATGTTTTTAATATATCAGATGATTTATTCTCTTCATTTTTATTGGTGTTGACACTGATACTGGAAGATAAATTACCTTTATCAGATGAAGATAAGCTTAACTGCTTTAATTCTTTATCTATATTTAATGGATTACTTGTAATAGTTAAATCAGTTTCTAATCTTGCTTCGCTATCACTTGCATAACCATACATAGATACTGATATAGCACAAATTGCTATAATGTTTGTCCTAAAAATACTCAAGCCCTTGTTTTTATTTATATTAAATTTAGATTTAATGTATAATCTCGTTTTGAACATAATGTCCTTGCTTAATAAATGTTAAAACTAGATAACTTAAATATTTATATATTACCTGTTACCCCATTCCAACAAAATTGCAGTATTGTTCAATGTACTAAAACATTTGAAACAGCTATTATTGACCCAGGAGGTGAAATAGATAGCATAACGCATTTTATTCAATCTAATAAAAATATGCAAGTTAAATATATTCTGATTACTCATGGACACCTTGACCATTGCGGGCAAGCAAGGAATTTAGCAAATCGGATTAATGTGCCAATTTATGGACCACATAAAGAAGATATATTTTGGTTAGACCAGTTGGAACAACGCCAAAAACAGTACGCTTCAGGGAATTATGTATTTGAAGAAACCAAAAATTTTACTCCTGATAATTGGCTAGACGAAGGGCAACAATTAAGTTTAGGCGAGCATATTATTGATATTATTCATACCCCTGGACACACTCCTGGGCATATTGTATTTCATATTAATAAATTAAAAATCGCATGGGTTGGGGATATGATTTTTAAACATGCTGTTGGTAGAAGTGATTTTCCAAGAGGGAATACTCAAGATTTAATGCATAGCATTGTAAAAAAGTTGCTTGTGTTGGGCGATGATTATACATTTATATGTGGGCATGGAGATATTTCTACATTTGGGCATGAAAGAAAATATAATCCTTATATACAGGGTTATTTGGATTAAATATAATATTAAGATAATCAAGGATTTTATTAAAAATAAATATAGTGCTAGTAAATTAATTGCTATTATAAGTAAATAATTTATATTCGTTTGATGTAAGAACTTCATTTTGCTCAGCCGTATCTAACAATTCTTGATTTACAATGTTAGTTTGATTAAAAATATGAGAGTCTTATTTAAAGAGAGCTGAGCATAAGATAGTCTGAAATTTGTTAAATTCATCAGGTTTATTAATGTTAACCCATAACCTCATGCTTAGTTCTACCATTTGTTCTGAGCGAGATACAATCTTA
>JBJOQB010000042.1:0-8214 GCA_046050125.1 Pseudomonadota bacterium | reverse complement strand
GTACTATACTATAAATATAAACCCTTGTTTAATAAGGTGGGAATATGAAAAACGAGAATTCAAAATATAGAATAATGGTAATTGATGATTCGATTACAATAAGACGAGCAGCACAGTTGTTTTTAACAGAGGAAGGGCATGAAGTAATATTAGCACAAGATGGTTTAGATGCTTTAAGTAAAATGGGTATGAATCCACCCGATTTGATTTTTTGTGACATATTAATGCCAAAACTTGATGGATACGAAACATGTGCATTGATTAAGAAAAATCCTACATTTAAGCAAGTTCCTTTTATTATGCTTTCATCACAAAGCTCAATTTTTGATAAAGCTAAAGGATTTTTAGTTGGTTCAAGCGACCACATATCAAAGCCATTTGATAAACAAATGCTAATAAATGCAGTTGAAAAGTTTTGCAGTCAGCCACATAATAAAATTGAGGTTACCGCATGATTCAGTCCATACTCTTAGTAGAGGACAGCGTAACTGATGCCTACTACTTAAAAAATATATTGGAGTGCCATGGCTTTTCTGTATTTCATGCAAAAGATGCAGAAGAATCTTTGTTGATTTTAGAGGCAAATAATATAGACTTAATTTTAATGGATATAGTATTGCCAACAAATAGCGGGTTTGCATTAGTTCGTTATTTAAGCAAAAATCAGCAGTTTGCACATATTCCTGTTGTAATGTGTTCACATAAAAGTGAAGAAAGCGATAAAATATGGGCATTAAAGCAAGGTGCAGTTGATTACTTGGTAAAACCTGTACCAGAAGAGATACTACTAAGCAAAATTACTAATTTATATGTCTGCTAATCTACATAATTCAAATAGAGTAAGTATAGAATATCAGAAATACTTATCTCATAAGCTTGCATCAAATCGTAATACCTTAGAGTATTATTTGCAGTTTAATACAATGCAAAAAAATTTTGTATTACCTATGCAAATGTTAACAAGCTTAATTAGCTGGCAAAGCCCAAAACCAATTCACCCAATGCCTGCATACGTTTTGGGTATGATGATAATTGGTCAAGTTGCGACAACAGTAATTGCATTAGAAAAATTAAGTAATTTGCCATTTGAGCATAAAGTAAGTGATGGTGGCTTGAGGTATAAGTATATCGTTGGCATAAATGCTCGTTCTCCTATTGGTATTGCATTAATGCAGTGTCAAATTATTACACATAATGAAATAAGAGATAGCATCATAATCGGTCATGATTGGTTGAAACAAAATATTTGTTAGTTAATTTGTTGTATAGCTAAGACATTAACTAAAAAATATTAAATATTTAACTAGACTAAAAATATAAAAAAATATGAGACAAAAACTAATTGTTAATCCACTGAGATTAATTAAAAATCTGCTTAGCAAAAAAAGCGAATTTAATTTACTAAATAATGCTATTCTTGCATCTAGTCCTGAAAAATCAGAGCAAGAGACGGGTATGTATACAGTACATATTGGGCGACTTACAATAAAAAACAATACTATTGTTAGAATACAGCAAGCTTTATTTATTATATTTTTAATTAGTAGTATATTTGCTATAGTTAAACTTATAAATAATAATTATGAAAATAGTCAACGTAGCATAAATTTAGAAAATACTAGTCAAATGCTAATGCATGCACAACGTTTAGCTAAATCTGCTTCAATTATCGTACAAGATAAAAATAGCTTTGATGAGATTGTAGAGTCTCAAACAAAAGTTGAAAATAACCTTAAGGATTTACTAAAAAATGCTAAATCAAATAACTTAGACCAAGATACGCAAGTAGCATTAAATAGATTTGTAAGTTATTGGAGAAATACAGAGGCATCATCTGAAAATATTTTAAAAAATAAAGATTTAATATTGCAGGTTAATACAAATTACAATCAAATAGAGCATTTAAGCGAAGAATTTTTAGATACAGCTGATAAAATTAATTCATTTGTTCATCAAAACAATATTTATGGTATACAAGACACAGTAAATATTTTGTTGATAGCAAATAGAATTTTATACAATATGCATGTTATACATAGCTTAGAAGATGCTACACCTAATACTGTTTTTACAATTAACAAAGATTTAATAAATTTTGAAAAAGCAATTAATGTACTAAAATCAAATAATCAATATGCACCTGTTAAAGATGAAATAAATTTATTAGATAATTTATTTTCTCAAATTAAAACATATATAAATAGTATTATTGATATAATGCCTAATTTAATTATTGTTAAAAAAAGCCAAGAGCTAATTTTACAAGATAGTGAATTTTTACGTAATGAATTAGCAAGTTTACAACGTAGATTTTCAGTACATTTAGTACCAAAAATGCTTGGTAGTACATGGGTGTTTATATGTGGTAGCATAAGTATGCTATCTTTAATTGGTTTATTATTTATATCGCTAAAAGATTATAAGGCTAGGGCAACTTCAGCACATAAAAGACAACAAGAAGCAGAGAATAGCCAAAAAATTGAGCAACAAAAAAATAGTATTAATCAAAAAGCAATTATTAGATTAATGAATGAATTACAAGAAATTGCAAATGGTAATTTAACACAGCAAGCAACGGTTGATGCAAACATTACGGGTGCAATTGCTGACTTTATTAATTATACAGTTGAAGAATTAAAAGGATTAGTACAAAGGGTGCAATCTACAGCTAATCAAGCTACACAAGCATTTAATAATGTACAAACAACTTCTTTACAATTGCTATCTAGTACTAGTCAACAAGCACAACAAATTGAAATATCTGCTAAGGCTATTGAAAACATTGCTAAAAATATGCATGATATGGCAGATAAAACAGGTCAATCAATGGTAGATGCACAAGATGCAATTAGGGTAACACGTGAAGGGCAAGATGCATCACAGCGTGCAATTAGTGGTATGCAAGCAATTCGTGTGCAAATTCAAGATACATCAAAACATATTAAAAGACTTGGCGAATCATCATTGCAAATTAGTGAAATTACAGATTTAATTGATAATATTACCCAACAAACACATATTTTAGCTATAAATGCAGCAATTCAAGCAGCAAATGCTGGAGAGTCAGGGCGTGGCTTTAGTGTAATTGCTCAGGAAATTCAGAACTTGGCTGAAAAATCAGCACAAGCAACACAACAGATTGGTCAATTAATTAGTACCATTCAAGTTGATGTACAAAGTGCTGGTTCTGCTATGGAACATTCTATTCAAGGTGTTGTTGAAGGTAGTCAACTTACAGATGCGATGGATAATGCATTAGTTAAAATTCAAGAAACTAATCAAAAATTGGTGCATGGTATGGAAATTTTTGCAAATGATATGAGCCAAGAAAGCCATACTGCAAATTATGTATCAGAAAATATTAAACAGTTACTACAATTAACAGAACAAACATTACAAGGTACAACTCACACAAGTGAATCAATTAAAACATTAAGTAATATTATGAAAAAATTAGAACAGTCTGTATCAAGATTTACAGTTGTTTAATTTAATAAATAAATCTCACGTATTCCGCTAAAACTAATCAATAATTGATAAAATAGTTTAGCGGATTTTTTTATGTCTAAACTTATCTAAATACTTTAAAAATTCAAATATTCAAATATTCTTTTAAAATTTTGCAACTAATGATAATTAAATCTGGATTAGCCTTGATTTTATAGTATCTATGCGGAATAATACTATATTACATTTATAACTCAAACTATATATAACATGATTGATATTCAATTATTACGTAGAAATTTAGATGATACAGTTAATATTTTAAGCAAAAGAGGCTTTGAATTTGATAAAAATAAATTTATCGATTTAGAGCAACAGCGTAAGCAAATTCAAGTAGATGTAGAGACTTTACAAGCTCAACGTAATGCTATTTCAAAGCAAATTGGTCAATTTAAACAAAGTGGGCAAGATGCATCTGAATTAATGAAAAATGTTGATTTAATCGCTGATGATTTAAAACAAAAAGCTGTATTACTAGATGATGTTCAAATTGAATTAAATAATATTATACTTAATATACCAAATTTACCGCATGAAAGCGTGCCATTTGGAAGTGATGAAACAGGAAATGTAGAAGTAGATAAATTTAAAGATGTGCCTAAATTTGATTTTACAGTTAAAGACCATACTGAAATTGGCGAAAATTTAGGCTTGGACTTTGCAACAGCTACAAAATTATCTGGTAGTAGATTTGCTACTTTAAAAGGTAAAATGGCTACTTTACATCGTGCTTTAGCCCAATTTATGTTAAATACGCATATTAATAATGGCTATCAAGAAGTATATGTTCCTTATATTGTAAATAGTGATAGCATGAAAGGCACAGGACAGCTACCAAAATTTGAAGAAGATTTATTCAAAGTGCCAAGAAATATTGGTAATAATGATGATGGAATTGAGAATTTTTACCTAATTCCAACAGCTGAAGTTCCAATTACTAATATGGTAAGAGATGTAATGCTAAAAGAAAGTGAGTTACCACTAAGATTTGTGGCTCACACTCCATGTTTTAGGTCTGAAGCTGGTAGTCATGGAAGAGATACAAAAGGTATGATTAGACAGCATCAATTTGATAAAGTAGAATTAGTGCAAATTGTATCTCCGCAAACTTCATTTGACGCATTAGAAGAGTTAACAGGACACGCTAAAGACATTTTAAAAATGTTAGATTTACCATTTAGAAGTGTGCTGTTATGTACAGGCGATATGGGTTTTGGAAGCTGTAAAACATATGATTTAGAAGTTTGGTTACCAGCACAAAATACCTATAGAGAAATATCTTCATGTTCTAATATGTTAGATTTTCAAGCACGTAGAATGCAGGCAAGATTTAAGAACAAAGATAATAAAACAGAATTTGTGCATACATTAAATGGTTCTGCATTAGCTGTTGGTAGAACACTAGTAGCAATTCTAGAGAATTATCAAAATGCTGATGGTAGTGTTACAGTTCCTGAAGTGTTAAGGCAGTACTGTGGATTTGATAAGTTATAATTTACCTAATATGGGTTAAAATTAGTAAGCATACTTTATTTTTTAATTTATGCTTACTTAGAATCATATTATACTAAGCTTCAAAGACCATATAATATGCTCTTTTACCAATTCACTTGTGCTTTCTTGGTGTAATTTTTTTTCTAACTCTGATTTTAATAGATTAATATTATTTTGTATATCATCTAAATCATTTTGTGAATTAGTTAAATTATGCATTATTTCTTGTAGATTAGAGATATAATTTCCCATAACAACGGCTATATTACGTTGCCATTTAATATATCCAATTCTTCTAATTGCTGTTCCTTCCATGGTTTTAAGGAATTTATCCTCTGACCAATTCCATAAATCAATTAAATTAGTTGGGTATTCTCTTGGTTTAAAATCTAATACCATGCTTTTTTGAGCAAATTTATTCCATGGGCAAACTAATTGGCATTCATCACAGCCATAAATATGTTTACCAATTAATTTGCGATATTCTAATGGAATAGCTCCATCATGCTCGATAGTTAAATAAGATATACATTTGCGAGCATCAACTTGATATGGTGCAATTATTGCTTTAGTTGGGCAAATATCAATACAATTTGAGCATTTTCCACAATGGTTTTTAATTGGTGTATCTACTTCTAATGGTAAATTTGTAAGCATGCCACCAAGAAAAAATAACGAGCCAATTTTTGGATTAATTAATAATGTATGCTTTCCTCTCCAACCAAGCCCACTTTTTTGTGCTAGCTCCACTTCCATAATTGGAGCAGAATCAGTAAACACTCGATAATCAAATAAATTATTTTCGCTTAAATTTAGAGATTGTATATATTCATGCATAATGCTGGCTAGTTTTTCTACTTGTTTACGTAGTACTTTATGATAGTCTCTACCTCTTGCATACATTGAAATTACGGCACTATTATCTAATAAATTACCATAATTGCTAGAGTTATTAGAATTAATTTCATTTATTGGCGTAAATGTATAAACATTGGATAGTTCTTGCTTTAGTTGTTGATTAGATAAATAGTTATAATTAATTCTTACCATAATAGCTCTAATTGCTGTTGGTAAAAGCTCAGCGGGATTGCTGCGTATATACGCATGCTTTTGCATGTAATCCATTGTTCCGTGCATATTATTATCTAACCAAGTTTTGAGATATTCATTTGCTTTGCTTAAATCTAAATCAGATATACTTATTTCTAAGTGCAATTGTCGAGCCTGAAGCGTCAGATATTCTTTTATTTGTTTTAAAATATCTAAGCTCAAATTATTTAGCATATTTTTTGATTGTAGAGACTATATAAGAATTTATGTTGATATATTATTTTAATGAATAAAATTAGCTTAATGGTTTTAATAAGTATCCAAATCCTCTAACAGTATTAATCTCGACATTATATTCTTCAATTTTTTTTCTAACTCTGTGTATATAAACCTCAATTGCAGTTTCTGTAATCCAATCATCTGGACTTTCTTTAGTTAAAAATTCTTGTAATGCTCGTTTGCTTACTACTTTATTATTTTTTTGCATAAGTAAGCTCAATACGCTATATTCCCTTACTGATAAATCAATTGAATCTACTCCAACATAAATTCTTTTTTCAGATTCAACAAGTCTTAATTTTCCGACTTTTATTTCAATAGGTAGGTTGTTATTGACAAATTTTCTGCGAGATAATGCATAAATTCTTACTAAAAGCTCATCAATTTCAAATGGTTTTACCATGTAATCATCAGCACCTAAATTAAATGCATTTACTTTTGATTCTAACGCATCTCTTGCAGTTAATACGATAACAGGCATGGAATATTTAACACGAATTCTTTTGAGAATTTCCATGCCATCAATGTTTGGTAGACCTAAGTCTAAAATAACTAAATCAAATTGACTATTTTTGAGAGCATATTCTGCCAAAACAACTTCTGTTGCATGTTCTGATTGAATGCCATGCTCTAATAAATGTTGAGCAATACCTTTGGCAATTGCTACTTCATCTTCAATGATTAATACACGCATAAGTATGTTTGAGTTAGAATATTACACAGTATAACAAAAATATTATAATGTGTAACTATTCATTATGTTAAGTAATTTGTTGAATAAAATTAATTTTATTTATTTGATGCAGAACTACTTGGTGCAATACTTTCTTCAGGTTCTGGAGCTATTCTAATTTTACTTCCATTAATTTTAAATTTAACTACTTTATTATGTGGAAGGGAGAATGTAGAACCAGATTCATTAGTTAATCCAGATACAAATGATGGAGCTTTTGATTTAACTACTTGATTTTTCCATAATTGCACAGATTTATTAACACTGACCCTAGATGGGGTTCTAGGATTGCTACGAGGCTTTATATTTCCCACATCTTTGCCAATTGATACCATAGTTGACATATCAGATGAGTCAGATTCATTAGCTGGGTCAATCATTTCATGTGGTGCTGGTGTGTAATGTACAGACTTTGAAATAGCTCCATTTGATGTTAAGTTAGTACGTCTACCTGAACTTAAATTGCCTCTTGCTAAATTTTTCTTTGATACACTTGATGGAGCTTTTGAGGTTGCTGCTAGTGATAATTTTAATTGTTCCTCATTTAAATCTTGTAATTGAGATGGTAAAACAGATTTTTTACTCATTTCGCCAAAACTAGCCATACTTGTTTTTCTGCTTCTTTGTTGAACTTGGCTACTTCTATTACTTCTGTTTGCATTAAGTGAGTTCAGTGCATTAAGGGCTTGTATTTGAGAGGGTGATAATTGAGGTTGTTCCCCTGAAAATCCCGATAAGTTGCTTATTAAATCTTGTAATCCTTTGACAGATTCTGGATTATCATCAGCTAGTCCTTGTATTATATCATTTACATTAATACTCGATGCTTTTTCAACTCCATTTAGTCCAGAGCCAGCCATACTTGTTTGTCTGCTTCTTTGTTGAACTTGGCTACTTCTATTACTTCTGTTTGTGTTAAGTGCGTTCAGTGCATTAAGTGCTTGTATTTGAGAAGGTGATAATTGAGGTTGTCCTCCAGAAAATCCCGATATGTTGCTTAGTAAATCTTGTAATCCTTTGACAGATTCTGGATTATCATCTGCTAATCCTTGTATGTTATCTAAATTAATATTTGAAGTATCCTCTCGTAGACCTAATTTAGAACCAATAGCACTGCTTCTGCTACTTCTATTAGCAATAATTTGAGCTAA
>JBJOQB010000041.1:0-5442 GCA_046050125.1 Pseudomonadota bacterium | reverse complement strand
ACCCCTAGCTTTACCATATTTTATACAAATATCGCTTTTACAGAATTTACACTTACACATCTTTTTTTAATATAAATACGTTACTATATTTTACAACTAACTACTTATAAATAACACTCTCATCTATTTTATACATCAAAAAATAATGCTTATGGCTTTCTTGTAATTACCATTTTACGGTCGCCATCACATTCATAAAATTGCTGATTTGTCATCACATGATTTTGACCATCATGCTCAATCCAAATGCTATCGCTACAAGCATCAACATCTTTACCTTTTATACGAGAACAAAATACCATAGGCTTTTTTATGCCATTATCAAAATTAGTGCAATTAAATCCCTTATTTTTTAGACCAGCAATTATATAATTCATGTTTACCTGTTCTGCTGAATTTGGGGTAATTTTTTGTTGTACTGTATGCACTTCTTTACGTTCAGGACTACAAGCAGTCAGTAGTAATGTAGCAATAGAAAATAGACTAATAAAAATACTGTTTTTATAATGTTTCATAAGCGTTCTGTTTGGGCTAACCATAACTTATTATAGCAGGTATGATACTAATTCGATATGTCATAAATATGCAAAATAATTATGCTTTAAATAATAATATAAAATACAATTACTCTTAAAATTACATATGCAACATACTTTATTTTAAAATAAATAAATTTGATAAAATTAAAGTATTACCATATAATATAGCGAAATATCTAATAGCATAAATATGCAAATATGCTAAATAATTGACAAATAATCTGCCTATACATGATAAAAATTCATAAAAACATATCCAAACAAATCGTAATTGTTACAAACATTTTAAGTGTAATTTATTTCTTATTTGATATAAAACCGTCAAAAGCAAATGAATCATATGATAGCAATTTTAGAGTATCTGAATTTAATACTTTGGCTAGTGATGTAAAGCCATCGAATAAGTCTATTAGTATTCATATTCCTAATATTCAATCAAATGCGGAAAACACTCAAAGTTTGATTAAGCCAGCAAATAATTTCAATATTGAATCACGTACTCAATTATCTTTAAATACAATTGTGGGTAATGATAGTACATATGGCTTTGCTTCTGCTCAAAATACTAAACTTCCTAAATCTGTAGTAAGCATAAGAATTGAACCAAAAATCAAACTGAAATTTAATGATATAAATACAACGGCTGTGTTTAATGCAAATATTGCAAGCTCTAGTAATATAGGCAGTCAAAATCTAAGACAAGCTATTCGTGAAGCGTATGTAAGATATTCGTCTCCTACGTTTGATATTAGTTTAGGCAGGCAGTTATTTAATTATGGTAAAACAGATATTTTAACTATACAAGACCAGTTTGCACCTAGAGATATAACGTGGCAAGGGGATATATACCAAAAATCTCAACTTGGACAGATAGCACTAAAAAGCGAATTTTATCTTAATGATAATTTAAGTTTTACCAATGCTATTATAATGCAAGATAATGGATATACTTTACCAAACCAAGTTGTACAACAATTAAATCTATTTGGATATTATACACTAGGTAAAAAACCAGAATTAGCAGGATTATTAAGATTTGATTATAGAAAAGATAATATAGAATTGGGAATTATGCTAAGCAAAGGGGTTAACCCAATGCCGGCTATTAATACTAAAAAATTTGTTATTGATTATATACCTGAATTACGTTTAGCTGTTGATGGTAGTTATGCTTTTAATCAAGCAATTTGGCGTTATGATATAAATTACGCACAATCTCAAGCAAATAAAGAAGAATTCTTAGGCTACAGTAAAAAACGTATAGTAGCAAGCACAGGGATTGATATGTCATTATGGCAAGACACTAAGCTATTATTTCAAGGAATTTATAGATATGAATTTGATTTTTATAATAACCCATTTAATATTATTGCTTTGCAAAACCAAAAACTGTCATATGCATTTGATAAACACCAATACTATGTAAGTGCAACCTATAAACAAAGTATTGGAAGCAAACACGATGTTGAATTTAGCCACCTAATTGGTAAAAATCAAAGCCTAACTACAGCAAAATATGCCTATAAAATCAAAGACGGGCTAGAATTTAATCTAAAAGGGCAGTATATTAGCACAATCAATAATAACAATATTTTAGGACAAATTCGACCTAAAAAACATATTTATGCTGATATTAGCTATTATTTCTAATAATTTATAGATAAAAAATACAAAGATAAATGAATAATAAACATAAAAAAGTAGATGGGCATGCACCACAAAAACGATTTGGGCAGAATTTTTTACATGACACATATATTATACAAAGCATAGTATCTGGCATTTGTAAAAGTGCATCATCTCCTGATGATAGCGTAATCGAAATTGGGCCTGGATTAGGTGCATTAACTCAATATCTTGTTAAAAATTTCAAGCAATTAAATGTTATTGAAATTGACAAACATTTAGCAGAAAAACTTCCACATAAATTTTCAAATATTAATGTCTATCAACAAGATGTGCTAAATTTTGATTTTACTAAATTTAGTAATGAACAAAATAATAAAATTCATGTTGTAGGAAATTTGCCATATAACATATCTTCTCCATTATTATTACATTTAATTAATCATATAGACGTAGTAAATACTCAGCATTTTATGTTACAAAAAGAAGTAATTGATAGAATGGTTGCGGATAATCATAGCAAAGCTTATGGAAGAATATCTATCCTACTTCAAGCACATTATACAATGTATAAAACCCTAGATGTGCCACCAGAAGCATTTAATCCACCGCCTAAGGTAGATTCAGCTGTAGTATACATGAAGCCAAACGTTCAGCTCACTAAAGAAGAAGCTAAAAAGCTAGAATATATTACAAGGATATGTTTCTCTCAAAGAAGAAAAATGCTTAGGGGATTTGTAGAAAACAAATATATTTTTGAAGAATTTGAGTTTAACCTCAGCCGTAGAGCCGAGGAAGTAAGCGTAAGTGAATATATAAATCTTGCAAAATTATGGGCAAAGCTAGAAGCACATTAGAAAATAATATATAACTATAAATAAAGAATATATTTATCAAATAATATTTATTCCGAATAGCAATATATTTAATAAAATATTTGATATATAATAACATAGTTTTTATTTGAAAGATTATATATGAAATTATCTTATTTACTTACTTTGGCATCAACTACAGCTGCAATGGTATTGCCAGATATATCTAATTCTACTCAAGCCCAACTAAATAGCACAAATCACCTCAATAATTTGTCTAAAAAACAATATGATTGTTCAACTATAGATTATGCTGCTCAATTACTTGGGTTAGAAAAAAACGGAAATACCATAGTATGCAAAACTACCGAACAATGTGTTGAAGCTGATGTATTTAAACAATTTTGCCCATCACTAACAGTATCTATTGCTATTCCAACAACAGCTACGCCAACTCAAACTAACGCACCAACGACGGCAACATCAGGTATGTCGATAACTCCAGCACCTACTATCATATCATCTGATTGTGCAAATATAGATACTGCTGCAAAACTTTTGGGATTAGAAAAAAATGGCAATACTATAGTATGCAAAACTAAAAAACAATGTGAACAAGCTGATTTATACAAAACTCTTTGTTCTCAATTAACTGTGTCAACAGCAATTCCTAGTGCTACATCAAGTTCTGCTCCAAATGCAACAGGTGCTACAAGTGATGCAAGCAATAATTCTAAAAAGATTGTACTCCCTGCTTTAGCTGCTGTTGCAGTAGCTGGATTGGCTGCTTTAGTATAATTTACACATAAATAGTACTATTTAAAACTAAGTATGTATCATACTTATGGGGAGCAGTTATCTACAACATGATAATATCTGCTTCCAATTATTTCTAAAATATATATTTATTATATTAATCTTTTATAATAAATAATATTCACACTGTCTAGTTAACTACACTTTATTTAATTTGTACTATTTTTAGTTGTACACATTTTTATATATGGTTATAGTATCCTCAAGTAAAATAATGGCAAATAATATGCAAGAATATAATTTAAATTTTACCTATCAACAAGATAAGATTAAACAATTAAATGATAAGTATAAATTTATTTCTGACCAAAACAGAGCATTTTTCATAGCAGAAAAAATGAGAGTAGACTTTGTATATAATACCGCTGCGTTAGAAGGTAATCCTTATACATACCCTGAAATTAAAACTTTAATTGAAGGGATTACTGTTGGTGGTCATAAAGTATCAGATACAGAACAAGTATTAAATCTCAATCATGCATTATCTCACTTAATCAATTTAGTTAAACAAAATAAATTTATTCTAAATAAACAAACTGCTTGTGATATACAAGGAATTGTAGCGAATAGAGAAGCACTGACATGGGGTAAATTTAGAGATGGGCAAGTTTTTATAGGTGGTACAGATTATACTCCACCAAAAGCTCATCAATTAGATGATGTTTTTATAGTTGGAATACATAAAATAAATACAATTGAACAAAATAACAATTTCAATTTAGTTTTAAAGGCATGGATAATTTTTTTATGGGGAAGTATTAATCAATTTTTTTATGATGGCAATAAACGAACATCACGTCTACTCGCAAATGGTGTTTTGCTGTCAGAAGGTTTGCCACCTTTGACTATCTTTGCTAAAGACCAACTTAAATATAATCAAATCATGACTAATTTTTACAATACTCAAGATGCAACACAAGCAATAGAATGGCTGTTTGAATATTATTACAATAATATTTGTGATTTTGGATTTGCAGAAAAATTATAGAAAGAGTAATCAATAAGAAGTATAAAAAGCATAAGAGGCTAAAAATTAAACATAAGAATAAGATTTAGCTTCTTTAGTTTTAAAATATTTAAATATTATAAATATCTCTACTACCCAGCAAAATTATCGCTTACAAATTTCCAATTTACTAATTCCCAGAAATTTTCTAAGTATTTTGGACGAGCATTTCTATAATCTATATAGTAAGCATGTTCCCATACATCACAAGTTAGTAATGGCTTGTTTACTGTAGTTAAAGGCGTTTGTGCATTACTTGTAGATACTAAATCTAATTCTCCGCTTGGAGTTTTTACTAACCAAGCCCAACCGCTACCAAATGTACCAATTGCAACTTTAGTAAATTCAGCTTTAAATGCATCAAATGAACCCCATTTTGAATTAATTGCTGTAGCTAATTCATTGCTTAATGTATGAGATTGAATATCTGAAACTGGGCTAAATCCAAACCAGTAAAATGTGTGATTCCAAACTTGTGCTGCATTGTTGAAAACACCGCCTTCTGATTGTTTTACAATATCTTCTAAACTTAAATCTTCAAACTTTGTACCTTTAATTAGGTTATTTAAGTTAGTGATGTACGTTTGATGATGTTTACCATAGTGAAATTCTAAAGTTTCTTTTGAAACATGAGGGGTTA
>JBJOQB010000040.1:0-14038 GCA_046050125.1 Pseudomonadota bacterium | reverse complement strand
TTTCTTATTGTGTATCTACAAGCGGATTTAAGGATATTTTTCCCTTTAAGGTAGAGTGGATTGAAGATTGTAAATATATGGATGCTCAAGATAAAATCATCGATTTTAGATATAAGTTAGCCCCTTTAGTTTGGTGTAGACACAAAGCACGAGTGGTTGAATATGAACACAATCATAAATTTGTTGATAGGTTAGAACAGGGGCGTTTGTATAAATTTTTTGAGCATAGACATTATTTTGCACAAGATGAAAATGATGTTGCAAAAACTGTGATTACAGATGAAATAGAGTTTTCTCTAGGTTTTGGCAATTTGGTTGATAAAACAATTGGCATAAAAACCTTAGATAATACTTTTTGCAAAAGACATAAAAATATAATTGCATATTTTGATAAACAAGCTTAAGGGTTGATTAATGGAAGTATTACAATTTAAACAGTTATTAAAGCAAGCAAATAGTTTAAACTTAACTAAGGTTAGCAATACCAAAGGAGTTTTGACACTTATGCTTGAAATGATATTAAGTATTGGAGTTGTTTTTGGATTATTGGTTACAAAAGCATGGAGTTTACCATTTTTTATACTAGAAATTTTGGCTGGTATAGTAATTTTTAGGTGGTTTGTAATTTTACATGAATGTGGGCATAAAACTCTTTATTCTTCTTTAATTGCTAACACTTTTGTTGGACATATTGCGAGTATATTTTGTCTAATTCCATATTTTCCATGGAGAAATGTGCATTTATTACATCATCGTTGGGTAGGAATTATAGATAAAGACCCTACACAAAAAGATTTATTAAAATTGCATCATTCATCTAATGTACAAAATATGCTTTTTAGAATTGTGTGGAGATTGTGGATACCAATCCCATTTGCACAATTTTTGTATAAGGTATTTTGGGGTTATGCTTTTGTGGCATTAAAAAATAAAGAGTATAAAAACTTTCGTTTAGGTTTGTTTTCTAATCTAATTTGTTTAATTGCACATGGTTTAATTATTGGATTTTTAAGTTTAAGTACTTGGGCAACTTATTTTTTGCCAATGTTAGTTGTATTCTATTTTATGATTGAAAATATGAATTTACCTCAACATTCTGAATTATTTCCTTATTTATCAGATACAAGAGCAGAGCCAATACCATTTGCACAACAAGATGAAATTACTCGTTCTACTCATTTACCTGATTTATTAGGTTGTATATTAGCATTAAATTTTAATCGTCATACAGAGCATCATTTATTCCCTGCAACTCCTTGGTATAATTTAAATAAAATGAGAAAAATGCTCATCGATAGCGGTTACTCTGTCCCAAATGAAGTTGAATTTATGGAGTTTATGTATAAGTTGCGTAGTCGAGACCCATTGCATATTTACAGAGATTCTTTGCCAAAGCCTGTAGCGTCAGTGGTTAATCTAAATAATCAGGTATAAATCAATATGGTTAATGTTATTTTGAAAAGATGTGATTATTTGAATGATAAAGAAAGATTAGAAATTGCTGATGTATTTACCCATTCTTTTAATGTAGATGGCGATATAGATAAATGCCTAAACCATTATTTTTCTAATATAAGAAGTGTGTTACTAGCTATTGATAATGGTAAAATTGTAGCATTTCATTTTTATCAAACGAAAGTAATTGATGGTATTAAAGTACATCACTTTAGCCTTTCTGGTAAATTACCTAATTTGCCTAAAGGTATACAAAGTAAATTTGGCATGTATATTCTAAAAAGAAATATGTATAAATTACTGATGCCAACGCCTGTGTACGTAGCAGGGGTTGCAAATTCTCCTAAAAGCTATAATAACCTTTATAAATTACGTGGCATTTGCTTTCCTGATGTTCAACAACAAAAACAAATTAACCCATTTTTAAATTTATATCAAAATATTGCAAGTGCTTTAAACATGCATGGTATAGATGATAGGGGTATTTTACCAAATCGTATGCAAGCATTGGGATTTAAATTAATTTTTGCTCAAAGCGTAGGAAATAATTCATCAAAATTGCATAAAGATTATATAGATTATGTTAGAGATTATGACAATGGTATGTTTACTCTAGTTAAAGTTAGACCATGGATTGATGTTCCTTGTTATATATTTAGAGTTATTAAATCTAAAATTATTTCTTAGTTTATTTAAGGGTTGAATATAATATAAATGCAGTTAATTATTTTTACATTTTGGTGGTATCAATATGATTAAATATATTATTAAAATAGTTTGTATTTTTTTATCATTTTCTGTGAATGTTAATGCTAATCAAATTAATGAGATGGATACAGGAACTTACGAATTGCTAACAGCTCAAGGTCAACCAATTGGTATGAAAATTCGTTTATCTAGTAAAAATAATAAGTGGTTAATGGAAGGAAAAGATTCTAGTAATATATGGAAAGACCTTAGTTGTGGTAAAGATTGCGAACTTAAAGAATCAAGCTATGATAGTAGCTTAGTTTATTTGTCAAAATTTCCACAGTATATATCTCGAAAATCCAATATATCTTGTATTCAAAACATAGCTGCTGCATTTTGTAGAGTTGTTCCAAATAATGTAGCAAAAGATAAATGGGTATATGGATATATTGCTTTAGTTACAGGTGTTCCTGTATTAATTCCATTAAGAAGAATTGATTAGATAATGATTGATATATGATATTAATAATATAGGAATATAAAATATGAAATTTTTTATTTTATTAGCTATAGTGATTATGATAATATCATTCACAATAATTGTACCAATTATGGGAGCTTATCGTTCAAATAGATATGAATTAAAGTATTTAATGAAATCAGGCTTAGAAACAGATGCTGAAATACTTGAATATATTATTATCAAATCATCTGATTCATACACTGTAATTGTATCATTTAGATTTGTAGATATTTTAAGTCAAAAACTAGTTACTTATAAAAAAATCGTGGGTAAAAATCTAAACTTAAGTACAGGCACTAAAATAAAAGTTAGATATAATAAAAAATTTCCATTTCTCTGTGCATTAGTTCCCCATGGGCTTGAGCAGAATTTAGAATCAGAAATAATACATAAGGATTAAGGACAAATAAATGTATACAAAAAGTAATTTGGATATTATCGGTTTTAATGTAATAAATGGGGATAAACATTTACATAAAATATCTAACCAAGATTTTTTAGAAATTGTAGAAAAACTCAAGCTAACAACCGAACAACGAGATTTATATCAAAAATTGCTTAAAAATGAGCGTAGCCGTTATGTTGCCCATAATCATTTATTAGAAAGTGTAAATGAAGGTTATCAAGAGCGTTATACTCGATATAAACAAAAAAATACTGAATTATGTATTACATGTGTAAAAGAGTTATTGGAAAAATATCCTCAAATTAAAACTAAGAATATTAAATCCTTAGTAAGTAATAATACTGTTGGAGGAATGGTACCAAATATTACATCTAGTATTGCAAACTCACTACAAATACAAAATATTCGTGTAATTGATTTAGGCTACATGGGCTGTGCTACAGCTTTACTAGCTCTTGAACTGATAGAAAAAGAATTAAATGCAGGCGAGGTTGGGATTGTAATATCAGCAGAAATCACATCAGTAATGATGAACTTAGAAGCAGAATCTAATCCCAGTTTAGTAGCAAATAGTGTTTTTGGCGATGGGATTGGTGCATTTTTAGTAGCAAAAAAACCGCATACTTATAAAGCAATTTTGAGCATTAAGGGACATAGTGCTAGTTTAATTACTCATGATAAAGCATTATCTTGTGTTACTTATGACTCTAACAGCATTTACCATGAAATTAATATCCATGACACTATACCTGAAGTTGCGAATGAAGGAATAAAAGCAGCACTACCACCTATAATAAAAAACCATTTGGCAACGCCTTATGACAAAATAAAATTTGTTATTAATAAAAAAATACCAGAATGGCAGAAAAATGTAGATTATGCAGTTTTACACACTGCTGGTAATAAAATACTCCATAAGTTAAGTGAAAATTTAAAGCTTAAGGATAAAAAAGTCGCTCATAATTTTAGTGCGTTTAATAATTATGGTAATACTTCATCTGCATCTATTTACTATGCCTTGGATTATTTATACCAAGAAAATAATGTAAAACCAAAGCAAAAATTTTTGTTTTTAGCTTATGGAAGTGGATTTTTTACACGTAGTTGTGTTATGGAAAGCATTTAGTACTTTGTTGTTACTATTTTAGTATATCAGTATATCAAAATTAATATTATTAAAGAGTTGGAGAGCGTATATGCAAGACAAGCAAAAGTCTTTTATTCAAATTTCAAATGTAGATTATGCTTATAATAGCAATAACAAGCCCATCAAGGTTTTAGATGGTATAAATTTAGAAATAAAACAAAATGAATTTGTAGCAATTTTGGGCAGTTCAGGTAGTGGAAAATCTACATTAATGAATATACTAGGAGGCTTAGAGCAAGCAAGTAGTGGCGATATAATTGTAGATTCACAAAATATTTCTAAATTTAATTTAAATGAATTAGAGGCTTACAGACAATATAAAGTATCATTTATTTTTCAATTTTTTAATTTATTACCAACATTAACTGCAATTGAAAATGTTATGCTTGCTATGCAAGCTAAGGGCGAAGTAGATATTAAAGTAGCTCAGCATTTTTTAGAGCAAGTTGGATTAGGCGAAAAAATGCATAGATTACCTGCTCAACTTTCAGGTGGAGAACAGCAACGTGTAGCAATTGCTCGTGCATTATCTAAAAAAACCCCATTAATTTTAGCTGATGAACCAACAGGTAACTTAGATGAAAATACAGCAAAAAGCATTATTGATTTATTAGTAGAAATTCAAAAACAAAATCAAGCAACATTAGTATTGATAACCCATGATAATATAATTGCACAAAAAGCCCATCGAATTGTGCATCTTAAACAAGGCAAATTAGCTTAATTTATAAATAAGGTTACATATATATGTTGTTATTAGATAAAAAATGGTATAGAGATTTACTCTCTATTAAAGGGCGTATTATTGCTTTGATTTTAATTATTGCATGTGGCGTTGGTATATTTTTTGGGATTGGGCAAGCATTTTCAAATTTACTTGGCACACAAGATAAATCAATAGAAAAAATGAAATTTGCTGATGTAGAAGTGAGGCTTTTACCTGAAGATTTATATAATTTACCCGATTTAAGCAAAATACAAGGTGTTGAAGAGGTAGAAAAACGCTTGATGTTACCTGCAGATATCAAATTAGCAGATAATAAAAACCTTGATGGATTAGTGCTATTTGGTCAAACCAATAATCCGAGTTTAAATCAAATTCAAATCCAAGAAGGTAGAAAATTTAACATTGGCACTAAAGAAGTAGTAATAGATAAGGCATTAGCTAAATATCATAATTATAAATTAGGCGATATTATAAAAGTTAATATTGGCGAAGCTAAGTACGATTTTACAATTGTAGGAATTGCAAATAGTGCGGAATTTATAATTACCGCAGCAAATCCTGATTATGTGATTGCTAGAGCTGGTTCTCTTGGTGTAATTTGGGCAGATATTCAACATGTAAGTAAATCACTTGGGTTTACTATGGTTAATAGTCTGCTATTCAAAATAAAAAATCCTAAAGATATTTCAAATATTACAAATGAATTAAAGCGTTTTAATATTGAGAGAGTGATACCAAAATCAGAAGCATACAGCTATAAAATGATTAAGCTGAATATAAGTGCATTAAGTGTATATACACCTGCTATTGTTATTACACTGTGTATTCTATCAATTGCTATGGGGTTTTTAACTTTCAAACGCTTTATTTTAGAAAAACAAAAAGAAATTGGTGTACTGTTAGCTTTAGGTATAACACGTAGTAATATTTTAAAATCACTTTTAAGAATTGCTTTTTTTGTTGGTAGCTTAGGTAGTTTAGTTGGCTTAGTGATTGGTTGGATACTGGGCTTTGCATTTGCAGAAGTTTATGCTAAAGCTATGCACTTAGCTGTTGTATTTCATCAATTTGATTTTATATTAGCTATTCAAAGTATTGGGATTGGATTATTAAGCAGTATTATTACTATGTATTTAGCTGCTAATCCTCTGCTTAAAAAACTGCCTGTACATTTAATTAATTTTAGGGATAGTAGCCTAGCTAATCAAATAGCTCAACAAAAAATTAGTTCTAATCAATCTTTACTATCAAATAAAAACCTACTGAAAACTTATGCAATGAGAAATGTAATTAGAGATAAAATTAGTAGCATTGCCTCTATATTTGCTATGGCTGGCTCAATATCTGTAGCTATTGCATATAGCCTAGCTATGCACTCTACATTTTCAACTGTTGAGCATGGTTTTGTACAAGAAAAATGGTCTCATGCGATAGATTTTGATTATGCATTATATGAAGATGATGCAAAGGAAGTATTAAAAAGAAATAATATAGCACTAGAACAAGCAGAACCTTACTATCGCAGTAGTGCAGATATATATGCAAAAAATGGTAATCATGTAGTTGCATTATTAGCTGGTATAGCAATCCCAAGTAAAATGAGAAAGATAGAAATTAGCGAAGGGAAATTACCAAATAATGAAAATGAAGGTGTACTAAGTAGCGATTTAGCCCGCCAATTAAAAATTAAATTAGGCGATATTGTAAGCGTAGAAAAAGGACAAGAAAAAAGAGACATAAAAATAGTAGCTTTAACGAGTAATATGTTTTTATATACTTTGACTATTCCTGTACAAACAGCCCAAGCATTAGGTTTAGCACAAGAGAAAATAAGTGGATATTACTTAAATAGTGATGATAAAACTGTAAGCAAGCTTATAGATGATAAGAGTGTAGCTCGTATAACCAATAAACAACAATTAGTAAGTTTCTTTGATGAAGAAATGACTAAAAAAATGGGTTTGGTTTATATTACTATTATTTTCAGCTTAGGAGTTTCTATACTATTTGTTAGTACATTAATTTGTTTAAGTATTTTGGAAAGAAGGCAAGAATATACTATATTACGTGCTTTAGGTTTTCATATTAAGACTTTACAAAATATTATCTTTACAAGCACTTTTGTGCAAGTATTAAGTGCTTTAGTTTTATCTGTTCCTATGTCGCTTATAGTTGTATATTTTCTCAATCAAAGAATGACATTAGCATGGTTCAGTGTTGATTTATATACTAATTTTTCAAGTTTTATATATCCGATGTTAGCAATTTTTGTAATATCGCCAGTTGTAGCTTATCTAAGCACAAAACATATTTTAAATATAAACATTCCAGATTTTTTAAGAGAAAGGAGTATCTAATGAAAAAATTTCATAAACTAAAACTCACAACTTTACTTTTAAGTAGTGTTCTAGCATTTGCTAGCTGTAGCTCATTTGCAGCTGATACAAATGATGCTGAAGCTGTGAAAATTATGCAGGCAGTTGAAAAACATGCTTCTCCACCAGATGAAGAAGTAAAAATAAGCATGAAACTTATTGATAGTAATAACTCAACTAGCTCACGAACTGCAACGTTTTATCGTAAACAAAGAGCAGAAAACAGCCTTGATGATTCTAAATTAATAAGATTTCATACACCTGCAGAAATGCAAAACAGTGCTGTTTTAACATTAGAGAATGCTAGTCGTAGTGATGACCAGTGGCTTTATTTACCAGCATATCATACCAGCCGTAAAATACCGTCTAGCAATCGTGGCGATAGATATATGGGTACTGATTTTTTCTATGAAGATGTAAGTGATGATAAAATTGCTGAATACAATTATAAAGTTACAGGTAAAGAAGCTATAAATGGTCGTAACTGTACAGTAATTGAACAAGTTCCAACAAATGATACTGTGAAAAAAGAATCTGCTTACGGTAAAAAAGTAAAATGGATAGATGCTGAACGTAATTTAGTTGCAAAAATTGAATACTATGACAAATCAGGCAAACTAAGTAAGCGTTACACTGCTGAAAATGCTGTGCAAACTAATGGATTTTGGCGTTGGCAAAAAGTTACTATGATTGATGTACAATTAAATCATAAAACTACCATTGATTACAGTGATAGAAAGATTAATTCTGGTGTAGATAAAAATTTATTTACAGTTAGAAGCTTAGAACGCTCTTAGTATTTTAATGATAAAATAAGGGTCATTCCCACATCAGTGGGAATCTATGGGATTTTATAATTCTTGTTTAGTTTAAGCTATAAAATATTTTATAGCTTGCTTGTATGTTAGCTCTTTTTGAATAACCCACCTAAAACTTTGTACTTAGACGCTCCTGTAACATCAGGTAGATTTGATGGCTTACCCTCAACATATTGCTTAGCTAGCCATGCAAATGCTAAAGCTTCAACATGTTGTGCATCTAACCCTAATGAGGTTGTTGTACATACTTCATATTCTGGTAAATACTTTTGAATACATTCTAATAAAAAGCTATTTCTTGCACCACCACCACATACGGCGAGTAAGCATTTTTCATTTGTAGAAGAATTATTTGAATAACCATACTTTTTGGTGTGCTGAGCAATTGCTGATGCAGTGAAATGTACTAATGTAGATTGAATATCGCTTGCACTACATTTTACTAATTCTAAACTTCCTAATTCTGCAACTGCATTTAATACAAAATCTAAATTAAATCTTTCTCTGCCCGTGCTTTTTGGTAATTGTTGCTTAAAGTATTCATCACGTAGCATAATTTCAAGTAAATTATTATTAATAGTTCCTGCTCTAGCCCATGAGCCATCTGCATCAAAATCTTGATTTAAATTATGCTTTATCCATGCATCACATAATACATTCCCTGCACCACAATCCATGCCTAGCACAGGATTATCTTGCTTTAAAATAGTGATATTACTCATGCCACCAATATTACACACAATAATTTGTGCATATTTATTTAATAAATATTTAAAATAATCAGCATGAAACGCTGGAACTAGTGGAGCACCTTGCCCACCTGCAGCAATATCTGCTTCTCTGAAATTTGATATGGTATCTATACCTGTTAATTCAGCTAGTAAGCTAGGATTTTGAATTTGTATAGTATAAGAATTTTTGAGGTCATTTTTTTGGGGTTGGTGTCGGATTGTTTGACCATGTGAGCCAATTGCAATAATATCATTTGCATTTAAATTAGCTTTTTTTAGTAAAAAATCTACTGCTTTTGCATAATGTACAGACAAATTTGTACTTGCAAGTTGTGATAAATGAATTTCATTATCAATTGGTTTTTGCAGTTGCAATAATAATGTTTTTAAATCATCATCAAAGTGTAAACTAGCATATTCAATAATTTTTCCTTGCTGGTTAAAATCAACTAACACAGCATCTATACCATCTAAGCTAGTGCCTGACATGATACCAATGTAGAATTTTGATGAGTTTAAGATATTCATAAAAGCACTTTATAATGATTATTTTTTATTTACACTTTGCTAGATTTTTTTATTTTTTCATCTATTCTACTTTTTTTCAAACGAGAAATTCTATCTATAAAAACTTTTCCATCTAAATGGTCTATTTCATGTTGAATACAAGTTGATAAAAGCTCATCAGCCTCTATGCTAAAAGGTTTTCCGTCCATGCCATACGCATTAATTGTAACCATTTTTGGGCGTTCAACTTTTTCATTAACACCTGGAACAGATAAACAACCTTCTTCATAAACATTAGTTTCTTGGCTAACATTTGTTAAAGTAGGATTAATAAATACTACAGGCTTTTTTTTCTCACTACCTGTTAAATCCATGGTTACAATTCTTAATTTAATACCAACTTGTATTGCAGCTAAACCAATACCGTTAGCATGGTACATAGTTTCAAACATATCCTGCACTATTTGTATGATTTTATCATCAAAAACCGTAACAGGCTGGGCGATATTACGTAGTCTTTCATCTGGATAGTGTAAAATTTCGAGTAACATATGCGTTAAATATTTGGTTGTATATCATTTTTATTATACAATATAGCGTCTGTTTTTTCTATAAAAGTCATGGATAATAAACCAATTATAGCAATTGCTACCGCTCATGGTAGTGGTGGCGTGGGTATAATCAGAATATCTGGCAATAATTTACAATCATTAATTAAAATGATTTGCGGTAAAGATTTAGAACCAAGATATGCAACTTTGATAAATATCTATGATAATCATAATAAAGATGAATTTATTGATAAAGTAATTGCCATTTACTTTAAAAATCCAAATTCATACACAGGAGAAGATATTTTAGAGCTACAAGCCCATGGTGGCATGGTAGTTTTAGATATGTTAATACAAAAATGCTTAGAATTAGGACAAAATTTTGGATTACGTTTAGCAAAAGCAGGAGAGTTTACCCAAAGGGCATTTTTAAATGGCAAAATTGATTTAATACAAGCTGAAGCAGTAGCTGATATTATCAATGCAAATAGCCAAAGTGCAGCAAAAAGTGCAAGCTTATCGCTACAAGGTCATTTTTCAAAAGCAATTCAAGAGTTATTGGATAAATTAATTTATTTAAGATTACTGATTGAATCTAGTATTGATTTTCCTGAAGAAGAGCTTGATTATTCACATATGCAAAGCATAGAGCAACAATTCCATAAAATAATAGATAGTTTAAATGAGATAAAACAAAAATCACAACAAGGCTATATCTTACACAAAGGAATTAGCATAGTTTTAGTTGGTGAGCCAAATGTAGGCAAATCTAGCTTAGTGAATGCACTTGCTCAAAAAGATGTAGCAATTGTAACGCCAATTGCAGGCACTACTCGTGATAAAATTAGCATTGATATACAAATTGAAGGAATTAATGTCCGTTTAATTGATACTGCAGGACTTAGAGAAACAAACGATACCATAGAAGAAATTGGCATTCAAAGAACTTGGCAAGCTATCCAAGAAAGTAATATATTATTATATATTACTAGTTTTAATGAAGATAATAATCAAACACTAGATAATCTTTCATATAACAATGATATTATGACGGAAATTCTAGCAAAAAACTCTCATTTAGAAATTATTCAAATTAGAAATAAATTTGACTTAGCACAAGCCTCAAATGTTACAACACATGTTGATAATATCGTAGATGTAAGTGCAAAAACAGGTTATGGTTTGAATGATTTACGTGCTAAAATACTAAATGTGATTGGTTATAAAAATGATAATGAGGGAATATTTTTAGCTAGAAAAAGGCATATTGATTCATTAGAAAGCACAGCTCATAATGTTGATTTAGCATATAGTAATTTTAAATATGGCAATCAACTTGATTTAATCGCAGAGGAATTGAGAATAGCACAAGAAAATTTAAATAGCATTACAGGTAACTTTACATCAGATGATTTACTCGGCAAGATTTTTAGTGAGTTTTGTATAGGTAAATAATCAACTTAGTTTATTAAATTAATTTAAAATATTTTATAGGATATAAATATGGAATTACAAAGATTAACACCAAATAAATGCAGTGCATTTAAATGCAGTGCATTTAATAGCAGTACATTTAAACAATGTGAGGCAAATTCAGCACCACACCCACATAAAAGTACACCATATATAAATTTAATTTGTTTAAGTAGCAAAAACACCCCAAATTATAGTGTAATTGATGGAGAAGAATTTGCCACTTACAGAGCTACACTATGTGAAAAACATCAAAATTTAGCAAAACATGCAATTGAAATAATTGCACCTGAAATGAATGATGATATTTTAGTATGTTCACAAAGTAAACGTATTAGCAGTAGAGATATTAAAAATAATCCAAAATTAGTATCAAAAACTAGAGAGATAATTGAAGCTAGAAAAATAGAAGCGCAATTAGAAGCTAAGATAGAAGCTGAAAAAGCTAAATTTGAAGCGGAACAGAAAGTAAAAATAGCTAAATTTGAAAAATATAAAAAAGAAATTGGTTTTGATTTAGGCGATGAACCAAAAAAAATTGATGAATTTATTGAATTAATAGATGGATATAAAAGAGGTAATGCAGATAGTGTATATACAGTTGGTAAACTAAGTTACGAAGCTTACGAGCAAGGTAACTTCCTAGAATCTAATTTATTAAGCCAATCTAAAAAATCTTTAGACAAAGTTTTAGCTAAAGTAAACGGAAATCCAGAACGAGAAAAGAAATATGCTGAATTATACCTTTATCTTGGTGTAGTAGAATGCAAATATAAAAAATATGATGACGCAAAAACTCTATTAGATAAGTATAATCAATATGAACAACATGCTGTAGCACAATATTACCTAGGGGAAATTGCTTTTGCAAAAGAAAATTTTGCTAAAGCCAAAGAATTATTAATACCTTTAGCCGAAAATGGTGATGATGATTCAATTAAATTATTAGCAAAAATGGGAGTTAAAGTTAAAAATAAACTTGAACAAGCTCAAGAGCTAATGAATAAAAATAAACTAGATGAAGCTATAATTTTACTAAGCGAATTATCAGGAAATGGCAACCAAGAAGCAACTGAATTACTTAATGAAGCAAACTTCAAGTTAATTTTAGAGCTTTCTCTACATGATAAATAATTCCTCACAATAAACAGGACACATAATTGATTTACTTTACTTTAAGCTGTTTTATATCATTTATTATGACAGCTATTTTAATTAAAACTCGTAAATTGCATCGTTTTTTTGACGATAGTGATTTATCTAGCCCACAAAAAATGCATATTTCTCCCGTGCCTAGAGTTGGCGGAGTTGGAATTTACTTAGGTTTAATTGTAACTTTAGCTTATGTAATATTAATTAAAAATCAAACTAATCAATTATTATTTAATCTTGTGATATCTGCTTTACCTGTGTTTAGCTTGGGGTTGATTGAAGATTTAACAAAAAGTGTTAGTCCAAAAAAACGCTTAATTGCTGCCTTTATATCTGCTGGAATTTGTATTTATATTAATCATGCTTATGTTAATCATATTGATATAAAAATATTTGATAACTTTTTACTAGCATGGCTTCCTTTTGCTTATATATTTACAATTTTTGCTGTTGCAGGCGTGATTAATGCAATTAACATTATTGATGGATTTAATGGCTTAGTTGGTGTTGTGGCTAGCATTATGTTTCTTTCACTTGCCTACATTGCTTGGCGAGTAAATGATATTGAATTATTATTACTTGCACTGGCTTGCATTGGTGCAATCATTGGATTTTTTATTTTTAACTTTCCCCATGGCTTCATTTTTTTAGGCGATGGTGGTGCCTATTTAATTGGATTTTTACTTGCACAAATGTCAATTTATGTAGTTTATACACATGATGATGTTTCGCCTTGGTATGCGTTTTTACTCTTTATTTATCCAATATTTGAAACAGTATTTTCAATTTACCGCAGAAAATTTCTAAAGGGAACTCCAACAACTATGCCTGATGGTGTACATCTGCATACATTAATTTATAAAAGATTAATGCGTTGGGTTGTTGGAAGCCGAGCAGAAAAAAACCTTAGAAGAAGAAATTCATTAACTTCGCCATACCTTTGGGTTTTATCAGCTTTGGGAGTTTTTCCTGCTACAATATTTTATAATAATAGCTTAGTATTACAGATATTTTGTTTAGTTTTTATTTTTACGTATTTATGGCTTTATAGCAAAATTATTCATTTTAAATCGCCTAAATGGTTAATAGTTAGGAAGAAATAATATAAAAAAACTATGATTACGGAATGTTTAATTATTATTTGATGGTGTTAAATACAGATAGATAAAATCTGAGTTAATGTCATTCCTGTGTAGGCAAAAATCCACTCTAGATAACTGCCTTCGCAGGTATGACGGCATTGTAGGTAAGTTCCTAAAATAAAGAATTGTATATTTATAAGATATACTTTTATACAATTAATAAAATAACTATAATTAATACTATCTATTATTTAACTATATAAAAATGCTTTTTTAAGCTGTTCTAATTTATCCCTACAATTAGCAGCTTTTTCAAATTCCAAGTTTTTAGCATATGCATGCATTTGTTTTTCAAGCATTTGAATAGATTTCGATATGGTTTTGCTATCCATATTTGCAAT
>JBJOQB010000039.1:0-2592 GCA_046050125.1 Pseudomonadota bacterium | reverse complement strand
CTAAGATTGTATCTCGTTCAGAACAAATGGTAGAACTAAGCATGAAGTTATGGGTTAACATTAATAAACCTGATGAATTTAACAAATTTCAGACTATCTTATGCTCAGCTCTCTTTAAATAGTGCTCTCAAATATATTAATATATAATTACATTATGGTAATTTTAGCACTATTAAATTTTAAAAATTATATAATATTTACATGATAACAACTACAGTACAAAATTGCAGAATTAAAGAATGCACAAACCACTCAATATATAAAGTAGAAACAAAAGCACTGTTAGATACGGAAATGCTTTTAAATCTAAAAAGAGGTAGTATATATACTGATGAAAATGGAATTGTTGCAACTTACGCATGTGGCTCTACTTCAGATAAAAAATCACATGTTAGTTTACTTATTAGCCGTTGGGAAAAAATTAATCGAATTAGATTTTTTGCAGATTTAAATACAGAAACAATTCGTATTATATCAGTAAGTCCTGATGCCTCAAGCAATAATTCTATGAATATGACAACAATTATAGAGGAATAATATAAGTTTAAGTATATTTATAGCACTGAAACGTATAATTATGTAATTAGTGCTAAATATTTATATAGCATAAAAAATAAAATAATTTAAACAATTATTAATACAAGTTTTAGGCCGAGGGATTTTATAAGATAATTTATGAGACATGTGGTGGGTGCTAAGAGGCTCGAACTCCTGACCTACGCCTTGTAAGGGCGCCGCTCTACCAACTGAGCTAAGCACCCACATGCTTGATGAATGTAATTATGCCTTATCTGCTATAATTTGTCAATACTTTTATGCAAATAAATGTTAAAATTGTTAATTGAAGAGCAAAAAGGAGGTTTAACTATATGAAAAACATAAAAAAACAAGTTTTGCTACCCTATAGTTGTGAACAAATGTATAAATTAGTACTAGATGTGGCAGGTTATCCGCAATTTTTACCATGGTGTGGTGGAGTAGATATCTTTAAACAAAGCGAAGAGCTAACAGATGCAAAAATACATATTGATTTTAAAGGCGTAAAGCAATTTTTTCATACGCATAATATTCAAAAAACAAATTCAAGCATAGATATGCATTTTGTAGATGGTCCATTTAAACATTTTCAAGGGCAGTGGATATTTAATAAGCTAAATGAAACATCTTGTAAAATTCAATTTAGCTTAGAATATGAATTTAGCTCAAAGATACTTGAAACAATTATTGGCCCTTTATTTAATATAATCACATCTACTTTTGTTGATAGCTTTGTGAAGCAAGCAAAGAAGGTGTATAGCTAAAAATATAATTAAATATAGCTTTTTTAAAGGATAAATAATGTCTGAAAATATTATGAATTTATACTCTTAAAAACTATATTTATGTATATTGTGTGCTTGAACTTACTCAAAATTTGAGAGAATATCATTGTAATAGCTAAAGTATGGAGCTACACATACAAATATCAAATACTTATCCCCTAATAACTTCATCTCTCACTTTTGCATCAATCTTCCCTTCTTCATATAATCTTTTGGCGTCTTGAGCAAATGAGTTACCGCAATCATTTACATATTCCCTAATTTTTTGTGTAACCTGCATTTCACTTGGTAGCATAATTAAATCTTCAATAATTTCTCGGGTAAACATCAAGTACTCACGAGTTGCAACTCTTTTGCCATTTACTCCCATAATTAGCTTTTGTGCCATAATAAATCTAGTTGCATCAACTAATTTGTAAATTGCATTCCCTCTATCGCCTTCAGGTAATCGATAAACCAAACGATTTAGCACGCTAGCCACATTAGTTGCATGTACAGTTGCAAACACAGCATGCCCTGTTACTGATGCTTCAATAGCTGACATAATGGTTTCTTGGTCTCGTAACTCTCCAATTAAAATCAATTCAGGTTTTCTACGCATTGCCTCACGAATACCATCATAGAAGTTAGGAATATTTCTCGGTACTTCGCTTTGGCTAATAATTGAATGCTTACTCACAATATTATTATATCTAAACTCAATTGGTTCTTCGTAAGTTACTATATTCCCTTGAATTGGCGTATCATTCTCTAAAATATAACGCATAATTGCCGCAAATGTAGTTGTTTTACCGCTACCTGTAGCACCTGCAATGTAAACAATACCTTGCTTTGGCGTTGAACCATATAAAATATCATTATTCACGCCTAATTTGTCATATGTAGGTGGGTCAACAGGTATTGCACGCATTACAATTTGCACAGCATCGCCACCACCACTAACTGAAATCCCTGTAGCATTAACACGGTAGTAATACCTCAAAGGTAAGCCACTGGCACTTTTTTGTGTACTATCTTGCAGTACATAGCTTGCATTTACAGCTTTACCGCCCATAATATCCGTTTTAGCAGTTACACGCTCAGTAATGACATTAAGTAAATTCCACACCTCAACTACATCAAGTAATCTTGGTGTAATAGCATGTAATATGCCTTCTATCGCAACGCATATTGGTCTATCTGGTTGGATAAAAATATCACTAACACCAAAATGCTGACATGCTAATGTAATTTTTTTAAGAATATCATTACTGTTAATGCTAAAAACATG
>JBJOQB010000038.1:0-4860 GCA_046050125.1 Pseudomonadota bacterium | reverse complement strand
TAAAATAAAAACATAAATACCCTGTTTGTATGTAAGTTATTAAGATATAAAAATCAAATAAGTTATATAGTTATAAAATATATATGTAAATCTTAAAATAAAAAAAGAGCAACCAAAAATTGCTCTTTTCAAATATCTACAAACTAATCACTATTAGCTTAGTTAAATTATTATACTAGTAATAATTAAATACCAAATAATAATCTAGCTGGGTCTTCTAAAGCTTCTTTCATTGCAACTAAACCTAAAACAGCCTCACGACCATCAATAATACGGTGGTCATAACTCATAGCCAAGTAGTTAATTGGGCGAATAACAACTTGACCATTTTCTACTACTGCTCTGTCTTTCGTAGCATGAACACCTAAAATAGCAGATTGTGGTGGATTAATAATTGGAGTAGATAACATACTACCAAACACGCCACCATTAGAAATAGAGAATGTACCACCACTTAATTCTTCCATTGATAACTTACCATCTTTAGCTTTTTGGCCAAATTCAGCAATTTTTTTCTCAATATCAGCAAAACTTAATTGGTCAACATCACGTAAAATTGGCACAACTAAACCACGTGGAGAACCTACAGCAATACCAATATCAAAGTAACCATGATATATAATATCATTACCATCAACAGATGCATTTAAAACTGGGTATTTTTTGAGTGCATGTACAGCAGCTTTAACAAAAAAGCTCATAAAACCTAATTTAACGCCATGCTCTTTCTCAAATTTATCTTGATATTTTTTACGTAATTCCATAACAGGTGCCATATTAACTTCATTAAATGTAGTTAAAATAGCATTTGTTTGTTGTGATTGTAGTAAACGCTCAGCAATTCTAGCACGTAAGCGGCTCATTGGAACACGTTCTTCAGGTCTGTTACCACTATTAATAACTACAGGTGCTGTTGTTGTAGCTGGTTTAGCTACAACATTTGCATTTGCCTGAACAGCATCATTTTTTGTAACACGTCCATCTTTACCCGTACCATTTACATCGCTAGCAGAGATATTTTTCTCAGCTAAGATTTTTGCAGCAGAAGGCATAGCAACATTAGAAGAACTATTAGAATTACTTGTAACAGGTGCAGATGTTATAGTTGCTGGAACTGCTTCAGCAACAGGTGCTGTTGCATTAGATGAAGCTGTAGCAGCACTATCAATTGTTGCAATTAATTCATCAGCTACTACTGTAGCACCATTTTCTCTAACTATAGATACTAAAACTCCAGCACTTGGTGCAGGAACTTCTAACACAACTTTGTCTGTTTCAATTTCAATTAAAATTTCATCAGCTGCAACTGCATCGCCAATTTTCTTTTTCCAAGTTAACATTGTAGCTTCAGCTACTGATTCTGATAATTGTGGTACTTTTACATTTACGATTGACATTTTATTTCCTTATTTTTTATAAAAACTATTATAATAAAGCTTTAATTAAAGGCTTATTTTTTATTTCAGATAATTTTTCTACGTTTGCTTCATGATAACTTTTTAAGTTTGATTCATGGCTACCAAAATATCCATTGCTTTTTTTATTTAACAATTCTATTTCTTTTATCTTTTTCACAACTTCTGCTTTATGAAATATAGTATAAATAGCACCTTTCATACCTGAAGTAAGGTTTTGTAATTCATCTATCTTTTCTGTTGCTTCTTTTGCAGGTTCACGGTATGCATCCAAGATTTTTTCAGCATCATGAGCATACATTGAACCATAACCAATATCTACAGCCATAAATTACCTTTCTTATTTGAACATATTAATTATTTACTAATCCACCTTTAATTGGTGCAAAAGCTGCTTCTAGCAATGCTTTTTGTTGCTCATTATGTTTTGCATAATATCCAACAGCAGGCGATGCAGAAGCTGGGCGACCAGCATAACCAAGCCTTTGATTATCTTTCATGCCTTCAAGTAAATGATGTTGTACATAGAACCAAGCACCTTGATTGCGTGGCTCATCTTGACACCATACAACTTCTGTTACATTTGGATATTTAGCTAATTCAGCTGCAAAATCTTTATGTGAGAATGGGTATAATTGTTCTACTCTAGCAATAGCAACATCTGTTAAACCACGTTCTTTTCTTGAATTTACTAAGTCATAGTACACTTTGCCAGAACATAAAACTAAGCGTTTAACATTACTAGCATTAGCTAATATTGACTTATCTAGTTCGCCAATAATTGGTTGGAATGCACCTTCCGATAATTCAGTTAAGCTTGAAACTGCATCTTTATTACGTAATAAAGATTTAGGTGTCATGATAATTAATGGTTTGCGGAACAAACGTACCATTTGACGACGCAACAAATGGAATATTTGTGCAGGTGTTGTTGGCTGTACAACTTGCATGTTATGGTCAGCACATAATTGTAAGAAGCGTTCAATACGAGCCGATGAATGTTCTGGCCCTTGTCCCTCGTAGCCATGTGGTAACATTAAAGTTAATCCAGATTGTCTTCCCCATTTTACTTCGCCAGAGCTAATAAATTGGTCAATAACGACTTGAGCACCATTCACGAAATCTCCGAATTGCCCTTCCCAAATTACTAATGAATTAGGGTCTGTGCATGAATATCCATATTCAAAGCCTAACACAGCTTCTTCAGATAAAACAGAATCAATAACTAAAAATGGAGCTTGATTTTCTGCAATATTTTGTAATGGAATATATGTTCCACTATCCCAACGCTCACGGTTTTGATCGTGTAACACTGCATGTCTGTGAGTAAATGTACCACGACCACAATCTTGACCTGTAATACGAACCGGATAGCCACTTGCTACTAATGAAGCAAATGCTAAATGTTCTCCCATACCCCAATCTAACATTACTTCGCCATCGCCCATTTTTTTGCGGTCGCCAACTACTTTTTCAACTAGTGTATGTAATTTGATATTTTCAGGTATTGTTGTAATAGATTGTGCTAAACGTTTTAATTCAGCTAATGGAACTGCTGTATCAGCTGCATCTGTCCATTTTTTACCCAAGAAAGGTGTCCAATCAACAGCATATTTATTTTTAAAGTTAGACGATATTAAATTAACAGTTTGTTTACCTTCGTCCATAGCTTGTCGGTAAGATTTTACAAATTCATCAGGTGTAGCTTCTGAAATTACATTTTGAGCTACTAATTTATCTGCATATACCTTACGTGTACCTGGGTGTTGTGCAATTTTTTTGTACATTAAAGGCTGTGTAACTGCTGGTGTATCTTGCTCATTATGTCCAAGTTTACGGAAGCAAACTATATCAATCACGATATCTTTAGCAAATGCTAATCTGTACTCAACAGCTAATTGGGCTGCTAAAACTACTGCCTCTGGATCATCTGCATTTACGTGTAGTACAGGTGCATCAATCATCTTAACTACATCTGTACAGTAAATTGTTGAACGTGTATCACGTGGGTCAGAAGTTGTAAATCCAATTTGGTTATTAATTACAATATGTATAGTACCGCCTGTACCATAACCACGAGTTAAAGCAAGGTTTAATGTTTCCATTACTACACCTTGACCAGCAAAAGCAGCATCGCCATGAATTAATACAGGTAATACTTGAGCACCTGTTTTATCACTACGCTTATCTTGTCTTGCTTTGCTTGAACCTTCAACTACAGGGTTTACAATTTCAAGATGCGATGGATTAAATGCTAATGATAAATGTACAGGTCCACCTAATGTTGATACATCAGATGAAAAACCATTATGATACTTAACGTCGCCAGCTGGTAAATCATTTGTGTGTTTGCCTTCAAATTCGGCAAATAAATCACTTGGTAATTTACCTAAAACGTTTACTAGAACATTTAAACGACCACGGTGTGCCATACCAACAACAACTTCTTGTACTTGGTTTTTACCGCCATATTGAATTACTTCATCTAAACAAGGAATAAAAGATTCTCCACCTTCTAACGAAAAACGTTTTTGACCTACATATTTTGTATGTAAATAACGCTCTAAGCCTTCAGCTGCAGTTAATCTTTCTAAGATATGTTTTTTTTGTTCTGGGTTAAAAGATGGCGTAGATTGAATGCTTTCAAGCCTTTGTTGCCACCAACGTTTTTGATTTTGGTCGCTTGTGTGCATAAATTCAGCACCAAGACTGCTTGAGTAAGTTTGACGTAGTTTTTGTAACAACTCACGTAAACTCATGTTTTCTTTGCCAAAATATGTATTTCCTGTGCTATACACTTTATCCATATCTGACTCTGTTAAGCCATAAAAGCTTGGGTCTAAATCAGGAATATTTGGTCTTTCTTGACGATGCAATGGGTCTAAATTTGCCCAACGACAACCAACACTGCGGTAAGCTGCAGTAATTTGTTGTACTGAAATTCTTTTTTTACCAATTTCTGGATCTTCGCTTACATTAACGATAGGACCAGATTTTGCACGTTCTGCAAATGCATTAATAATTGGTGTGTGTGCAATATCTTTTGCTGTATTTTTGCTAGCATCATGTTGCATGCTGTCAAAGTGAGTACGCCATTCCTGTGGTACACTACTTGGATTTAACAAATATGCTTCATAGAGCTCTTCAACATACGGTGCATTACTCCCAAATAAATGAGAATTTTGCAAAACTGCTTTAGTTGACATAGTATGAACCTTTCTTTTTGGGTATGCCAAAATAAAATAAGTATATTTAGGTTTGCTAAGTACACTATTCTTATACTTTTGTTTAAAGTAGCCATCTTAGTATTAATAATTAAATAATCAAATTATATCTATTAAAAACCAATAGCCATAAGAATTACGCTAAATAAAGTAAAAGCTTAATTACTAATAAGATAGCACGCCATAAATATATAGCTGATATATTGTACTATATTTTTTAT
>JBJOQB010000037.1:0-10101 GCA_046050125.1 Pseudomonadota bacterium | reverse complement strand
TTAATATACAGTATGGAAATATACAAATAAATGAGAATTATTTTTCTAGGCAAATAATTTATAAAGCTTTAATGAAAGCAGAAAATGGATTTTTTAGATTTAATAATTTAATACAGCATATACCAGAAGTTAAAACAATAGATGATTTTATAGACAAATATTTAAATCAATATGCAATTAATTATGAGTATGAAGAAGGCAAAGAATTTCAAAATTTCTCTGCTAAAGAAAAATTGACTTTGCTTAGTAATATTATCTTAGCTAATGTTAGAAAAAATATTGACTTAAGCATACCTAAAGTAATTGGTAGTAATAAATTTATTCCTGTAGCATTAAAATCTATATTTAGTGAGCAAAAAGAAGTATATATTCCCGTTAAAAATAATCAAACTATTGATAGTAAAACAGATTCATATAGTTTTTATGAAGAAAGTAGCGAAAGGTCAAAACCTCAAACAAACCATGAAAATGTAGAACTAAGTTTAGATATAAATAATTTATCTTGGTATGCATACGATGAAAATTATGGAACTGATGAGGAAAAAAGATTCGTTAAATTTATTAATTCTAAAATAGAGCAATTAAAGCAAAAGTATGAAAATGCAGAGATATTTTTGATTAGAAACGAATTAGAGTATTGGATATTTAGCACTAAAGATGGTAAGAGATTTGCTCCAGATTTCTTGTTACTAATAAACGATGTGAAAAATAAAACATTTTATTATCAATGTGTATTTGAAGTTAAAGGCAGTCATTTATTAGAAAAAGATAAATGGAAAGAATTAGCTTTATCTGAATTAAGTAAGTCAGAAATATTATTAACAAATCATAAAGAAAGTAATGATTTTATATTGCAAATTAAAAATAGTAATTATACAAACATTAAAAATTTAGGTTTTTATTTTTATAATACCGAAAATGAAGAGCAAGAATTGAAATTTAAAAATCAATTCAGTCAAATTCTAATAAAATAATTTATAAAAAAATCAAAAAACCACATTTATACAATTAAATTATGCCCATATTAAGCATATTTGCTTTTAAAAATATGATAAAATAAGCTAAATATAAACTATAAGTACAATATTTAAATATGAACCTACCAACACCCGAAAGTATAAAAGAAGATATTGCTAAAAATCTAGAGTGTGAACATTTAGTTGTAGAAGGAGATGGACAGCATTTCTTTGCAACAATTGTAAGCACTATATTTGAAAATAAAAATCGTATTCAAAGACATCAAACTATTTATAGCTGTTTAGGCGAAAGAATGAAACAAGAAATTCATGCACTTAGTATGAAAACTCTCACTCCAACTGAATGGAAAAATCAAAATAATGGATAAACTACAAATTGAAGGCGGAAATCAACTATTTGGAACGGTAAAAATATCAGGTGCTAAAAATGCAGCATTGCCTATTTTATGTGCAGCATTACTCACTGATGAACCTGTAGTTTTACACAATGTACCAGCATTACATGATGTGAATACATTAATTAAAGTACTACAGCAAATAGGCGTAGATGTTGAATTTAATCAGAATGACCCTGAAAATATAACCCTTAGAGCAAAAACAATTATAGCACCCGTTGCTAATTATGAATTAGTAAAAAAAATGCGTGCAAGTATACTAGTTTTAGGTCCATTGCTTGCAAGATGTGGGCATGCAATTGTGTCTTTACCAGGGGGGTGTGCAATTGGTGCAAGACCTGTTGACCAACATATTAAAGGCTTACAAGCGATGCAAGCTCATATAGAAATTGCACATGGCGACATTAATGCCACTATCCCTAATGAAAGCAAAAAGCTACAAGGTGCAAAAATTGTAACAGATATGATTACAGTAACAGGCACAGAAAATTTGCTCATGGCAGCGTGTTTAGCACAAGGTACAACTATTTTAGAAAATGCGGCTCGTGAACCAGAAGTAGTTGATTTGGCTAATATGTTAGTAAAAATGGGAGCTAATATTCAAGGAATTGGTACAGATTGTATGACAATTGAAGGTGTAGAAAAACTTCATGGCGTAGAACATACAATTATGGCTGACCGTATTGAAACAGGGACTTTTTTATGTGCAGTAGCTGCTACGGGTGGGGAAATTACATTAACACATACCCAAGCAAATAGCCTTGATGCAGTTTTAGACAAATTAAAAGAAACAGGGCTAGAAATAGCTATTGAAGATGATAAAATTCATGCTAAAATGAATAAAAAGCCACAGCCTGTAAGCATAAAAACAACTGAATATCCAGGTTTTCCAACGGATATGCAAGCACAATTTATGGCATTAAACTGCGTATCAACTGGAGCAAGTACAATTAGCGAAACTATTTTTGAAAATCGCTTTATGCACGTTCAAGAATTAGCAAGACTAGGAGCAAATATCCACATTGATGGTAAGTTTGCTTTTGTAAATGGCGTAGATAGCCTGCAAGGTGCTACAGTTATGGCAACTGATTTAAGAGCTTCAGCATGTTTAGTAATTGCAGCATTAGTAGCTAAAGATACAACTATAATCGAGCGTATCTATCATCTAGATAGGGGTTATAGCCATATAGAAAACAAGCTACAAGGCTTAGGTGCAAATATTAACAGAATAAAGTAATTTAAAAATATTATATAAAGCTACATATATGAGAACAGCAAGCGTTACACGTGATACAGCCGAGACTAAAATACAAATAACTATTAATCTTGATGGAAGTGGTAAAGCAAACTTAAACACAGGCGTACCATTTTTAGACCATATGCTAGACCAAATAGCAAGGCATGGTTTATTTGATTTAGATATTCAAGCACAAGGCGATACACATATTGATGACCATCACACGGTTGAAGATGTTGGAATAACCTTAGGGCAGGCCTTTACTAAAGCATTAGGTAATAAAAAAGGCATTATGCGATATGGGCATAGCTATATTCCACTAGATGAAGCATTATCTAGGGTTGTACTTGACTTATCAGGACGCCCGCTCTTACAATTTGATGTAAATTTTACTAGAGAAAGAATTGGCAATTTTGATGTGGATTTAACTATAGAATTCTTTAGGGGCTTTGTAAATCACGCATTGGCAACTTTACACATAGACAATTTAAAAGGTATAAATGCCCATCATCAGTGTGAGACTATTTTCAAAGCTTTTGGAAAAGCTCTCAGAATGGCAACAACTATTGATGAACGTGCTAATAATATTTTACCTTCTACTAAAGAATTACTATAATGATAATTATTGTTGATTACGGCATGGGCAATTTACACTCGGTTAAACGAGCAATCCAGTACGTTGCACCAAATATTGATGTTAGAATAAGTAGCAATGCTTTAGATATACAAAAAGCATCTCATATTATTTTACCAGGGCAAGGTGGCATGGCTGATTGTATGAAAGCTTTGAATGATTCAAATTTAAAGCAATCGTTACTTGATACCATTTTAAATAAAAAAACTCCTACTTTGGGCATATGTGTGGGCATGCAAATGCTATTTGAGCAAAGTGAAGAAGGTAGAAAAGATGAACATGGAAATGTTATACCTAGTTTAGGTTTAGGGATTTTAGAAGGAAAAATAAAACGATTTTCTAAACAAGATATACCAAATCATAATTTAGAAAATAATGATGTATATAAAGTACCTCATATGGGTTGGAATACAATTAAAAACCAATCTAATTTATTAGCTTCATCAAAATCTTATCCTAATATTTGGCAAAACATAGCAAATGATAGTCATTTCTATTTTATTCATAGTTATTATTTGCCACTTAATCAACAAACAAAGAAATATGCAATTGCAACTTGCGAATATGGAGTAGATTTTGTGTGTGCAGTAGCCCATGAAAATATTATTGCTACACAATTTCACCCAGAGAAAAGTGCAGATTCGGGCTTGCAGTTATATAGAAATTTTATTAATTTAGCATGAATAAGAGGATAAAATGCTACTAATACCAGCTATTGATTTAAAAGATGGTCAATGTGTTCGCCTACAACAGGGAGATATGGAAAAAAGCACTGTTTTTTCACAGAATCCAAGTAGTATGGCATTGAAATGGCAAAGAATGGGGGCAAAAGCACTACATTTAGTTGATTTAAATGGTGCATTTGCTGGTTCGCCACAAAATAAAGAAGCTATTTTAGAAATTCTAGGAGCTTTAGAAGAAGCTGATGAGTATATACCCGTACAGCTTGGTGGCGGTATCAGAGACCTAAAAACCATAGAATATTGGTTAGATATGGGTATACATTCGGTAATTATAGGTACTGCAGCTGTTAAAGACCCAATATTTTTAAAAGAAGCTTGCCAAGTATTTGCAGGTCATATTATGGTTGGTATTGATGCTAAAGATGGCATGGTAGCGACTGATGGCTGGGCTAAAGTAAGTAAATATAGTGTAATTGATATAGCTCAAAGATTTGAGGACTATGGTGTCAATAGCATTATTTATACAGATATTGGACGTGATGGCATGTTGCAAGGTATAAATATTGAATCTACTTTAAAATTAGCTCAAAGTGTTAATGTGCCAATTATTGCAAGTGGCGGATTGGCTAGCATTGATGATATTGAGCAATTATGTGAGTTAGAAAGCGAAGGAATAGCGGGTGTAATTTGTGGTAAAGCAATTTACACAGGTGCAATTGACTTTGAACAAGCTCAGCAAATGGTAGATGAAGTTTATGGCAATGAGAGCTTAGCTCAAATATATGGAATATAAATTTTTTATTTATATGTGATAAGTAAACTAGTATAGTAATTAAATAACTATACTAGTCTTTTCTTTAGATTAATTATAAACTAAACTTTTGCATTAATCTCATCAATTATTTTTTGCATAAACTGCTCAACTTCAATGCTACCTAGGCTTACATTACCACGTTTTCTAATATTTAAGCTATTTGCTTGCATTTCTTGCTCGCCAATTACTGCAATATAAGGTATTTTATTGGTTGTATGCTCACGTATTTTATAATTGATTTTTTCATTACGTATATCTAAATGAACACGTATACCTTGCTTTTGTAGTTGCTGTTGTACTTGTTTAGCATATTCAACATGAGCTTCAGCAATAGTACATAATACAATTTGTTGAGGACTTAACCATAATGGTAAATTACCAGCATGATTTTCAATTAAAATACCAATGAATCTTTCCATTGAGCCTAAAATTGCACGATGTAACATTACAGGAATTTGTCTGTCATTATTTTCAGTTGCATACTCTGCACCTAAACGAATAGGCATAGAAAAATCTACTTGCATTGTACCACACTGCCATGAGCGTCCAATTGCATCTTTAATATGAAATTCAATTTTAGGACCATAAAAAGCCCCTTCGCCTTCTAAAATTTCATATTTAGTATTTGTTGATTGTAATGCTAAATGTAAAGCATTTTCTGCTTTATCCCATAATTCATCACTACCAACACGTTTTTCAGGACGTAAAGCTAATTTTACTTGTACTTGTTCAAAACCAAAATTTTTGTAAACTTGTTGTACAAGTATATTAAAGGTTTTTACTTCTTCTTGGATTTGTTCTTCTGTACAGAAAATATGTCCATCATCTTGTGTAAACCCACGCACACGCATTAAGCCGTGTAATGCTCCGCTACTTTCGTTACGATGACATTGTCCAAATTCGCCGTATCTAATTGGTAATTCACGGTAACTATGTAAGCCAGAATTATAAATTTGTACATGTCCTGGGCAATTCATAGGCTTTAATGCATAATTACGATTTTCAGATTCTGTAGTAAACATATTATCTTTGTAATTATCCCAATGCCCACTTTTTTCCCATAATGTTCTATCTAAAATTTGTGGTGCTTTTACTTCTTGATAGCCATTTTCACGATAAACTTGTCGCATGTATTGCTCGATAGCCTGCCATACAATCCAACCTTTAGGGTGCCAAAAAATTAAACCAGGAGCTTCATCTTGAAAATGAAATAAATCAAGTTGCTTGCCTAATTTTCTATGGTCTCGTTTTTCAGCTTCAGCTAACATATTTAGGTAATTATCTTGGTCAGCTTGTTTTATCCATGCTGTACCATAAATCCTTTGGAGCATTTCATTTTTAGAATCGCCTCTCCAGTAAGCACCTGCAACCTTCATTAATTTAAATACTTTTAATTTATTTGTATTTGGTACATGAGGACCACGGCATAAATCAATAAATTCGCCTTCTTTATATAAGCTAATTTTTTCATTACTTGGAATGCTTGCAATAATTTCTGCTTTATACTTTTCGCCAATGCTATGAAAATACTTCACAGCCTCGTCTCTATCCCATTCTTCACGGCTTACTGCATGTGCTTCATTTGCAATTTTATGCATTTCAGCTTCAATTTTCTCAAGGTCTTCAGGGGTAAATCCTTGCTTATATGAAAAATCATAATAAAAACCGTTATCAATAGTAGGTCCTATTGTAACTTGTGCATCTGGATAAAGTCTTTTAACTGCATATGCTAATAAGTGAGCTGTTGAATGACGTATTATATCCAAACCTTGCTCATCTTTTTCAGTAATTATTTTTACGGTACTATCACTATTAATAATATAGGTTGCATCTACTAAGTTTCCGTTTACTTCGCCAGCTATAGTTGATTTAGCTAATGATGAGCTAATACTTTGGGCTAATTCTAAAATAGTTAACGGTTGCTGAAATGGCTTTACTGAACCATCAGGAAGAGTGATATTAAGCATATGTTTATGAAATAATTTTAATAGATAGATTGGTAGGCTTAATTGGATTCGAACCAACGACCCCCACCATGTCAAGGTGATGCTCTAACCAGCTGAGCTATAAGCCTATATGAATTATTAAGTATACTTTATTTAGTATGTGCTTGCAATACATAGTCAATTCATATTTTTTGCTATGATTGTTATACTATGTGTTATTTAATAACTAACTAAAAATATTATGCTAGCTAAAATAATAAATCTACCATCTTGGATTCATGATATTGATACTAAAAGCTATAATTTTTCAGATATTGAGCAGAAAATGAAATTTGTTATTGATATTTCTCATAAAAATATCTTAAATAATACAGGCGGGCCTTTTGCCGCAGCAATTTTTAATATAGATAATAACGAGCTAATTTCAATTGGCGTAAACTTAGTTACAAGTTTAGATTGTTCAGTGTTACATGCTGAAGTAGTTGCTTTTATTATGGCACAAAATTTACTTAATACATTTGATTTAAGTACAAAAGGAAATTATGAATTAGTTACAAGCTCACAAATGTGTTGTATGTGTTTTGGAGCTAGCATTTGGTCAGGCGTTAAAAGAGTGGCATATGGAGCATTAGGCGATGATGTAGAAAAATTAACTGGCTTTGATGAAGGACCTAAAATTCATGATTGGCATGAACAACTTGAAAAAAGAGGAATTAAGGTTTTAGGTGGCATTTTAAGAGAGGACGCTTGCACAGTACTTGCTGAATATAAAAATACAAATGGGGTTATATACAATTCTAGCCTAAATAAATTAGGCTAAAATTAAATTAAGAAATTAAATTTACTTCTATTTCTAAATCTATACTAAATCGTTGATGTATAGATTTTTGGATTTGATGTGCTAAATCTAGCAAGTATTTACCTTGTTCTTGCCCATAATTTACCAAAACTAAAGCTTGTTTAGGGTAGACACCAACTTGATATTTTTCATCTGTGTAGCCTTTCCAGCCTGCATTATCAATGAGCCAACCTGCTGCTACTTTGCTATATTTTTCATCTACTTTAAAATTTACCATGTTTGGATATTCCAATAATAAACTTTGTAGTAATTCATTTTTTATAATTGGATTCTTAAAAAAACTGCCTGAATTTCCTAGAACGGCTGGATTAGGAAGCTTATGCGTACGAATATCTACTATTGCATTAAACACGTTTTTTGCATTTGCGAGCAAATTATGTTGTTCTAGATAATTTTTTAATTCTTTATAGTTTATATTTGGAATGTAATCATTTATATTAAAATTATTATTCCTTGAAAAATCAAAATATACTTTTAATATAATATATTGTTTTGTTTGTTTGAATATACTATCACGATAGCTGAAATTGCAATTTTGATGTTGTATTATTTCTATTCTATTATTATTTATATTAAATGCTTCAACTTGTTTAATGTATTGTTCTACTTCAACACCATATGCACCTATATTTTGTATTGGAGAAGCACCAACAGTACCAGGGATTAAAGCTAGATTTTCTAAACCATAAAAATTATGCTCTAAACTCCACTGGACAAAATTATGCCAATTGTAACCAGCATTTACACAAACTATATTATTATCTTTGTTATTTATAATATTAATATTTGCATCTTGAATATGAATTACTAAACCATCGTAGTAATCATTTACCAATAGTAAATTACTTCCGCTACCTAAAATTAGTAATTGATTTTGTTTGTGCAATTCTTGTATATCAAGATTATGCTCAGATTTTATATATGCAAATATTTGTTCAATTTTTGATATATCTTGTATAACTAGCATATGCTTTGCAATACAAGAAAAACCAAAAGTATTCAACGATTTTAGGTTATGATTATGATAAAAATCAAATGATTTTGACATTTAAATTAAACCCCTTGTTTTAAACTGGCTTCGATGAATTCATCTAAATCGCCATCTAATACACTTTTTGTATTCGATATTTCTATATTTGTTCTTAAATCTTTAATTCTTGATTGGTCAAGTACATAAGAACGAATTTGATGCCCCCAGCCTACATCGCTTTTGCTATCTTCCAATTTTTGTTGTTCTGCCATGCGTTTGCGTAGTTCATGTTCGTATAATCTTGATTTAAGCATTTTCATTGCTTCATCACGATTACGATGTTGGCTACGGTCGTTTTGACATTGGACTACGATATTAGTTGGTAAATGCGTAATTCGTACTGCGGAATCTGTTTTATTAATATGTTGACCACCAGCACCGCTCGCCCTAAATGTATCAGTGCGTAAATCTGCTGGATTTATTTCAATTTCAATATCATCATCAACTTCAGGGTATACAAAAATTGATGCAAATGAGGTATGACGTCCATTATTTGAATCAAATGGGGATTTTCTTACTAAGCGGTGTACACCTGTTTCTGTTCTTAAGTGTCCGAATGCATAATCTCCACTAATTTTTATACTAGCTGATTTTATGCCTGCAACATCGCCATCAGTTGTTTCTAAAACTTCTGCTTTAAAACCTTTACGCTCACAATATCTTAGGTATTGACGTAATAGCATGCTTGCCCAATCACATGCTTCTGTACCGCCTGCACCTGCTTGGATATCCAAAAAGCAGTTGTTTGCATCAAGTGGATTGCTAAACATTCTTTGAAATTCTAGTTTATGTAACTGTTTTTCTAAATTTTGTACATCATTCTGAATTATGCTTAGCATTTCATCGTCATTAGCTTCATATGACATGTCAAATAATTCTGTTAATGATAACTCTTCATTTGCTAGCTCTTCCAAGCTTGATACTATTAATTCTAATTGCTTTTTTTCTTTTAGAATAGATTGAGCTTGTTTAGCATCATTCCACAAATTTGGGTCATCAATTTTGATTTGTAATGCTTCTAATGATTGTTTTTTGGTATCATAGTCAAAGATACCCCCTTAACGCATTGCTACGTTGTTTAATATCGCTTAAAGTTGTTTTTAGCAAGTTTATTTGTTCAATATCCATATATTTACTTTTTGTATATGTTGCAAGTTAATATTGTACAATATTTATATGAGATTTGACTAATTAAGCTATATTTATTGCCTTATATTTATATTATAAAGATAATTCATCGCTATCAGCTTTTAGGGCTTCTAGGCTATCTTGTTGTTTTCTTTTTAGTTTACTTTTATCATCGCTATACGATCTGTGTTGCATAGCATCTCTATCTACCAATAGTTGATGTATGCCCATATCTTCTTTATTTGCACGTATTGAGCAGTCTTTATCTTGGCAATTAATTAATGATTTGCTATTAATATGTGGTTTATTTTGAAAAGTACCTGAATAAAACAATCCTGTGCCAGTTTCGTAAATAACTTTAGCTTTACAGCTATCTGATAAATTCCACATTGTTTTAT
>JBJOQB010000036.1:0-2934 GCA_046050125.1 Pseudomonadota bacterium | reverse complement strand
ACAGATAAAGAGAATGTTATTACCAATAATAAAGATAATTCAAAAACAAAACATAAACCATCATCAAATATACATGTATCCAATAAAAGTAAAATAATAGATTATCCTAGTAAAATTTCTAACCAGTCCAGTAATGATAGTTCAAAGAATTTAAATGGTGCTATTGTTAAAGACTGGAATAGTTATGGTAATTTATTTTATAAAGTATTATCCAGTGAGTTTATTTCACAAAATTCTCCCACACAAATTTTTGATACCTACATTAGTTTAGCTACTAATTTAAAAGAGCCTAAATTAGCAGAAAGAGCAACTCAAATTGCAATTGATGCGGGAGATTTTAAAAGAGCTAAGCAGGCATCTCAAATATGGGGGCAATATGTCAAAGATGAGCAAAAATTTCATTATTATCGTACTTTAAGCTATTTAAGCGTTCAACTTAAGGATTATTCAAAATTAGCTGAATATATTGGATTATGGCTTGATTCAGTACCAAAAGATACAAAAACAGATTTATCAAAAAATAAAAAAGATGAAAAATTTATTACCGAAATTAATAATTTACCAAATATAATTACCATTAATGACCCCGTAGTAATAAATGATATAGCGGATAAAATCATTTCATATAAGCTACTAGAAGCAAGGCTTGTTGGGGCAAAGTTATTAATTCGAGCTAAGCAGAATAAAGGTTTAGATGTTATAAAAGTTCTGAAAGATGAAAATCCATTAAATGAAGATATATTTTTCACATGGTTAAGTGCTTTACCAGCTGAAAAGCAAATTGAAGAATTAAAAGATTATATTCAGAAAGCAAAAAGTGCTGAGCAAAAAATCAAGCAAACCAAGGATAATAAAGAAAATAAAGATAGCAACAATTTAACTGAAGTTGATTCGCAAGATAGTGATAAAGAAAATGTGTCAGAACAAGGATATAATTTAAAAAGAGCTAATTTTTCTTTAATGGGTATTTTATTTGCTTCTGGAGATTTTAAAACAGGTATTGAATTTGGTACAGCATTAGTTGCAGATTATCCACAGGATTTAGAGTATTCATTTTTATTAGCACAAATGCATAGGGTACAAAAGGATTATAAAAGTTCTTATATAATTATGACAAATCTATTTGAGCATCATAAAAAACTACCAATTACAATGTACTTATTTTTAGCAGATATTTCTAAAGAAATGAAAAATTACAAATTAGCTGCATATTGGTTAGAACAAACTTCAGCAACGGATATTGCTATAATTAAAGATATTGCAAGCCTATACTTACAAGCAAATGAATATGAAAAAGCTTATATTTACTACAATAAAATGCGTGCTAGCTTAAATGATGAGGAAAAATTAGTTAAATTTGATATGCTATCGTTAAAATTATGGGTAGCAGCTATGCAATGGAGCTATGCATTAGAAATTATTAATCGTATGATTGATAAAAATCCAAAATCTGCTGAATTATATAGCTTAAGAAGTGATATTTATTTATTTACAGATGATTTAGACAAAGCAGAATTAGATTTGATTAAAATCATTTCATTAGATACTGAAAATGTAAACGCACTAAATTCATTAGCTTATATCTATGCACAAAAATCAGTAAAATTAGATTTAGCTTTAGAATATATTAAAAAAGCTGTTGATAAAGAAAGCGAAAACTACGCCTATCAAGATACAATGGGCTGGGTTTTATTTAAGCAAGGTAAATTTGAGCAAGCCAGAAAGTGGTTAGAACAGTCTTGGAATACACAACCAGATGCTGAAACCGGTAACCATTTGGGCGAAGTTTTATGGCAAATGGGTGAGCGAGACCAAGCAAAAATTATTTGGGAATTAGCAAAGAAAATAGACTCAACAGAAAAAATACAACAAGAATTACAGAATAATTTAAATAGAAAGTAATATTGCTAGTAATAGAGTAATAGTTGGTATAAAATTACGTTTGAATTAATATTATTAAGCATTAGAGAGTCCTATGGAAACTAAATGTTCAAAATGGCGAACAAGCGTAACAGTATCTAGTATTATTGAGCAAGATGGCAAATTTTTGTTTGTAGAAGAAGAAACTAGAGATGGTATTTTTATTAATCAGCCATCTGGTCATTTAGAAGCAGGGGAGTCTCCTCTGCAAGCTAGCATAAGAGAAACAAGGGAGGAAACCTCGTTTGAATTTATTCCTAGCAATTTTTTAGGTGTTTATCTTTGTCAAGCTATCTCTCAAAAAGATTTATATAACGTAACTTATTTGCGTTTAGCTTTTTGTGGTAGTGCTGGCAAATTTTATAATGAGCCATTAGATGATGGAATTATTAGAACACATTGGTTCAGCTACGATGAAGTTTTAAAATTAGAAAAGCAAAATCGCTTACGTAGCCCTTTGGTATTGTCTTGTTTACAAGATTATGTAAGTGGTAAACGTTTAGATTTGTCTAGTGTTTATAGCCATAGTAGCATTTGGGAAGTTTAGTGTATTAACTTAAAAATAATATCCCATACGTATAAATTTACTTATAAATTAATATAAAATAATTTGAACTAGTAAAAATAAACTTACTCTTAAAGTTTATAAAATAGCAATAATTAGCTATTTTTATTGAAAAAATACACTAAAAACAAGGATTAAAATATGAAAAAAAGTCTTATTATGGCTTCTGCAGTGATTGTTTCTTTATTCAGTGCTAGTGCTTTTGCACATGCTGGTCATCATCATGCTCATCATCAGAAGCATAAAGTTGCACACAAACATGCAAAAAAACATCACCATAAACACCATGTAAAACATAAAAAATCTCACCATTAATATGGTTTATCTGTAGTAACTAATATTTAATATAAATTACTGATGAATTGTTATCTCATGTTTAAACTAATTATTTATTTCTTTATGGATATGTAATTAATTTAAACATGATTTCTAAAATCAGCAATAAATAC
>JBJOQB010000035.1:0-14038 GCA_046050125.1 Pseudomonadota bacterium | reverse complement strand
GCTTTGAAAGATGAAGATGAAGATGATGAATAAAAACAAAGAAGAAAATTTTAATCAAGAGTTAAATTCAACTCCAAAAGACATGATTCAGAGATTAGATAATCTACTTAGTATAAAATCAGAAAATCAAACTATCTTATATGAAAAAGATAATAATGTTGATATGAATATTAATATTATATCTGATAAAATATATTATTTATCTTTTAAGCCAAGTATTGGTTCTTTCCCATATTTTAAAAATGAAAAATCAAATATATGCGACTATATTTTATTTGTTGAGTATAAAGATTATTTCATATCTTTATTAATTGAATTAAAAAATGGTAATAAGTTTAAAAAGGCAAAATGCCAATTACAAGATACTAAAATTTTAACTGATTTATTTATTTCTTTTGCAAATAGATATGTAGATAAATCTAAATTAGTTTTTGAATATATTTTAGCTAAGATATATATTTCTGAATATGAGATAAATCAAAATCAAGAAATATTAGATAATAATTATATAAAATATCATGAAAATAATGAAATTATCTCTCTATTATTTCCAGATGATACATTCCCACTAAAAAAGGTTTTAAAATTTATTTTAAATAATAAGCAAAATCATTTACATAAACTTCCAACCTAGAATAAGAAATACCATGACTCTAAAATTTATTGATTTTTGTGCTGGAATAGGTGCAGGAAGATTCGGCTTAGAACAGAATAATCTAGAATGTGTAGGATTTTCTGAAATTAATAAACTTGCTGAAAAAACTTACAAAATATTATTTGGAGAAAATGAAGAAAATTATGGCGATTTAATGCTAATTAATCCGCATAGTTTGCCTGATTTTGATATGTTAATATGCCAAACATTTTCTATTGCTGGTAAAAGAGAAGGCATGCAAGATGACAGAGGTAAAATTATATACGGATTAATCAACATATTAAAATCTAAAAAAGTTAAATATTTTATCTTGGAAAACGTAAAAGGCTTATTAAATCATAATAACGGTCAAAGCTTGAATACCATTTTGACTGAATTAAAAAATGCAGGTTACAAAGTTTTTTATAAGTTATTAGATAGTAATAATTACGGCATACCTCAAATGAGGGAAAGAGTTTATTTTATTGGCTTTCATCAGGATACGATTAATCATAATTTTAGTTATACATTTCCTGAAAAAATCACAGAACCTTTGAGTATAGAAAGTTTTTTGATAGATACCATAGATAATAATATAGAACAAGATAGTAAAATATATGCCACTTTTCTAAAATATTTAAGTAATAAATATAACTTAGGCAAGCATGATATTCATTCTATAAAACAAAAAGAATACTTAGTATTAGATACTAGGCAATCTGATTTAAGGTTATATAATAATAAAATACCTACTTTAAGAGCTGGTAGACATGGAATACTTTATATAAAAAACTCTATGATTAGAAAATTAACAGGATTTGAGGCATTGTTATTACAAGGGTTTACGAAAAATATGGCTATTAGGGCAAGTTTAGATATGGAAAACACTAACCTTTTAGCTCAAGCTGGTAATGCAATGACGGTTAATGTGATACAACAATTAAGTAAAAGTATGATTGAGAGTTTAAATAATAATAAACAATATCAATAATAACAAAGACAAATAATTATGACTGCAATTTCAATAAAACACCAATATGATAGCGACAAATTAGATAGAGAAATTCATCTAAATAATTTACAAACTTTACTAGAAAAAGTACAAAGCCCTACTACATTAGCGATTAATGGTGCTTGGGGTAGTGGTAAAACTACGTTTATAAAATTATTAAGAGCTAAATTGGATAAAAAAATAGATGCTACCTCTATTAAGAATTTAGATAAAGAAGGAGAAATATCTTTATATTTTAGTGCATGGGAAAATGATAACTTGAGTAATCCATTTGTTGGATTTTTAGCAGAAATTGATAAACAGATTCAAATAATTAATACCTCTCCTAAATGGAAAGGCTATCTAAAAAATACATCTAATATTATATCAAATGTTTTAGATATTGCTAAAAATGCTCAATCTCCTTCAGGAGTAGATAATAATAATGTTTTGAAAAATGTAATTAATAAATATGATGAATATCATCAATCAATTGATTATTTTAAAAAAAATCTGGAGGGTGTTATAAAACGCTCTGGTCAGGATAGTAAAATTTATATATTTGTTGATGAACTTGATTATTGTAGACCAAACTATGCAATTGAACTTTTGGGAACAATTAAGCATTTATTTGATATTGAAGGAATTATATTCATCTTAGCCATTAATGAAGAGCAATTATGTCTAAATATAAAAACTCTATACGGTAATGAATTTGAAGCAAAAACATATTTGAGGAGGTTTATTGATTATAAGTATAACTTACCAAATCCATGTACTTATTTTGAATTTATAAAACATAATCTTGAACAAAAAATTTTAGATATTCCAAATAAAGAACAGGAAATTAGCGAACTATCGAATTTGCTTAATGAAATTATCCAAAGTAAATCTGATGAAAAAATAAGAATTACTTTAAGAGATATTGAGCAAATTATTGGGCAATTCTCAATATCTTTACTATATCTAAAAGAAAAAACGATAATTGAATTTAATCAAGATTTTACTTATGTAAGTCCATATCAAGTTTTATTAGTTGAACTTTGTATTGAGAATAAATACTTTGATATAAGTACGAATATAGTTGATAATTATGCTATATTTTTTATACGGTCAATCTCAAATTCATCACAATATGCAAATTCAGACTTAGATAAAGCAAAAAGAAAATTGCCAAATCAAAATGAGTCATGGTATAAGCATTATAGCGACTATAGTGGTAATATTTTTAATCATAATATTTATGATATAGATTACATATTTAATCATATTAGTAAAGACTGCACAGATTGTAATATAAATATACTAAAATCAATTAATCTATTACATATTTTAAGCCAAAAGCATAAATTATCAAATAGCCCTAATTTATTTATTGAAGTAATTAATCAATATAAAAAACTCTACCAAGAAATAAAAAACTCCATCTCCCTTGCATCTGATATTGAAACATAATCTAAAACTATAACTACTATAATAAACCTAAAAATCATGAAAAAAACAAACCAACCTACACTAAATCTAGCCTTCAACTTCACATTTGAAGATTTATACTCAACAAAAGGTTTACAACGCCTAGATAAAACTTTTTTACAATATCTAGCTGTACAACCATATTTACTTGAGCAATTAATTGAATATCGTGTGAATAAAACAAAGCATTCTAAGGAATTAGCTAGCTTTTTACTCGATTTATGCCCACATGTTGAGGATTTTATTGCAACGTTATTCAATATAAAATCTGATGTAGAAAATTTACGCCAAGCACATAATGAATTAGCACCGCTGTATAGCATTAAACGCTTATTCGTACAACGTAAAAGTAATGCAAAATATGGCAAAACAACTGAAAGCATAGATATAAAAAATGTTAAACAACAGTTAGAAAAATTAGTATATGCTTTTGCTTACAAAATTAATTTACCACATAATGTATTTAATTTATCGCCACAACAAAGGCAAACTGTAGATATAAATTATTTAGCTAAACATAATCAAACACTAAATTTTGAATTACATTTAGCACATGCAATTACAGATTGGGAAAAAGAAGAAGAAAAGTTTACGCATGAACTTGATTTAGCGATGCAATATTGTGCATGGGGCTTGAAAAATCATGCTTATAGTATTGATATTTCAAATCCTTACACAGGCATACTATTCAAACAATCACAAAAACTAGATTTTAATAATTTACTCCATGCAACAGATACAGCAATTTTATCTGATAATGTACAAGTACAAAAAATCGATGTTGCACACATTCGCCAACGTAATAACAATCAACGCCAAGCCTTTGCATTAACAGATGAAGGAATAAATTTATTTGGTGGGTTAGATGAAGCAAATTATTGCATACATTGCCATAATCAAGGCAAAGATTCATGTTCTAAAGGTTTGCTTGAAAAAACATCTACACCTGAAAATATAGAATATAAAAAATCACACTTTGGGGTTAAGTTAGCAGGTTGCCCACTTGAAGAAAAAATATCAGAATTTCATTTAGCCAAAACACATGGATTTGCTTTGTCTGCTTTAGCTATTATTTGTATTGATAATCCAATGGCAGCAGCTACAGGTCATCGTATTTGTAATGATTGCATGAAGGCGTGCATATATCAAAAACAAACCCCTGTTGATATTCCGCAATCTGAAACCCAAACACTAAAATCAGTGCTTAATTTGCCGTGGGGATTTGAGATTTACAGCTTACTAACAAGATGGAATCCGTTAAATATCGAAAGACCATATCCACAAGATGATACAAACAAAAACGTGCTTGTAGTTGGTATGGGACCAGCTGGATACACATTAGCACATCACTTAATGAATGATGGGCATACAGTAGTTGGAATTGATGGTTTAAAAATTGAACCTCTGCCAACATCATTAAACGGTGTAGACATTAATAATCCAAATTATGTACTTAATACAACATTAAATAATCAATTTATCAGCAAAAATGATGAAAAAGTTTTCAATCCAGTATATAATATAGAAGACTTATTAGAAGATTTAGATAAACGTTCCCCTGCTGGTTTTGGCGGTGTTGCAGAATACGGCATTACAGTAAGGTGGGATAAAAACTTTTTAAAAATTATTCGCTTATTATTAGAACGTCGAAAACAATTTGCATTATTTGGTGGTGTACGTTTTGGTAGTACTATAACTACACAAACAGCATTTGATATGGGATTTGACCATATAGCTTTAGCTATGGGAGCAGGCAAACCTACTATTTTAGATATTCCAAATGGATTAGCTAAAGGAGTACGCACTGCATCTGATTTCTTAATGGGATTACAGCTTAGTGGAGCTGCTAAATTTGATAGCATCGCTAACATGCAAATACGTTTACCAATTGTAGTAATTGGTGGCGGTTTAACTGCTATTGATACTGCAACTGAAAGTATGGCTTATTATGTTGTACAAGTTGAAAAATTTGCACAACGTTACAAAGCATTAGTTGCGAACTCTGATGAACAAAGCGTAAGAAAAAATTGGACGCCTGAAGAAATGAAAATCGCCGATGAATTCTTATTTCACGCTCATGAAATTGAACAAGAAAGGCTTAAAGCCGAAGAGCAAAAACGAGAAGCAAACATAGCCCAATTAATCCAGTATTGGGGTGGGGTTACTGTTGCCTATCGTAAGCAATTAATTGACAGCCCAGCTTACACCTTAAATCACGAAGAAGTACAAAAAGCACTTGAGGAGGGTATTTACTTTGCACAGTGTTTAAGCCCACAAAGAATTGATATTGATGAGTACGGAAACGTAGCACACATGAGCTTTAGAAAACAAATTTTTAATATGGAAACAAGCTCATGGAGTGAAGGCGAAACTATTAAATTAAATGCGAAAACTGTATTTATTGCTGCAGGTACTCAACCAAATACAGTACTAGCACGTGAAGATATTCACACATTTGCCTTAGATGGCAAGTACTTTCAAGCAATTGATGAAGAGGGTAACAAAGTTAAACCACAGTACGCTACTTCTAAAACTCAACATGCTCATGTACTTTTACATAGAACAGTGGATAATAAATTTATTAGTTATTTTGGAGATTTACACCCAAGCTATTTTGGTAATGTGGTTAAAGCAATGGGTTCGGCTAAACAAGGCTATCCAATTATTACCAAAGTATTGAAGAAAATTCAGAATAAAAAAGTAAAAGTTCAAGTTAATCATCATGCTGTAAATCATAATATTATTAATCCAAATAACTATAAAAATGATGATATCAGCGTAGATAATACTAAAACATCAGATACAGATAATATAAATGATATTAATATTATTGATACATTAAATAAATCGCTAAAAGCAACTGTACATGAAATTAAGCGATTAACTCCAAATATTATTGAAATTATTATTCATGCACCTGCAGCAGCTGAGCAATTTCAACCAGGGCAATTTTACCGCTTACAAAACTTCGAGGCATTAGCACAACGTGAGATTAAAACTAATACTTTATTAGCTATGGAAGGATTAGCATTAACAGGTGCTTGGGTAGATAAAAAACGAGGCTTAGTAAGTTGTATTGCTTTAGAAATGGGTGGTTCGTCGAATTTATGTGCTAAATTAAAAGTTGGCGAAGCTGTTATTTTAATGGGACCAACTGGTATGCCAACGCATATAGAAAGTGGTGAAACAGTTATGCTCGTTGGTGGTGGTTTGGGTAATGCTGTGTTGTTCTCAATTGGTGCTGCATTTAGGGCAGCTGGTTCTAAGGTGTTATACTTTGCTGGATATAAAAAACTAGAAGATAGATATAAAATTGAAGAAATTGAAGCAGCAGCAGATACAATTGTTTGGTGTTGTGATGAATCCCCAAGCTTTACGCCAAATCCACAACGCCCACAAGATAAAACATTTGTAGGTAATATTGTGCAAGCTATAAAAGCCTATGCTGATGGTTCATTAGGCGAGATAATCATCAATACTTTAGACGTAGATAGAATTATCGCAATTGGTTCAGACAGAATGATGGCAGCTGTTGGAATGGCAAGGCATGGAGTTTTAAAACCATATTTAAAAACAAATCATTTTGCAATTGGCTCAATTAACAGCCCAATGCAATGCATGATGAAAGAAATTTGTGCTCAATGTTTACAGCCACATAAAAAGGAAGATGGCACAATTGAATATGTATTCTCTTGCTTTAATCAAGACCAAGATTTAGATAAGGTAGATTTTAGTGCTTTAAACTCACGTTTAGGACAAAATACACTACAAGAAAAACTAACTAAAAATTGGATTGAATACTGTAATAATATATAAATATAAAATTCCCACATATACATGTGGGGATTATGCTAATTTTAGCTTTAGTTTTTAGTCTAAATATCATTTAGGTATATATACTTTAATCGTAAAATTGATATTATCTTGCACTAATTCTTCACTTTCAATTTGCCATGTATTTGGGCAAATTTGCGGAAAAAATGCATCTCCATCGCATTCTATATCTACATGGCTGATAATTAGCTTATTTGCATATTGTAACATTTGTTTATAAATTTGTTCGCCACCTATAACACAAATATCAGTTTGGCTTGTATTAATTAAAAAATCTTCTACTTGTTGAATATTGTTAAATACTTGTAGATTATCAAATGCTGTATATTTAGCTTCTAGTCCTGTAGTGGTTAGTATAAAGTTTGTACGATTTGGCAATGGTTTGTTTATGTAAGAAAAAATACTTGTAAATGTATTTTTACCCATTAACACATTTTTACCTGTTGTAACATTTTTAAAATGTTGTAAATCTTTGGGTAAATGCCATGGCAATTGGTTTTTATTACCAATTACATGATTTTTTGACATGGCAACGATGATTGAAATGTTTATGTTATTTAGCATATTTGCTTTTATTTAGATTATTAGTATTATTAATTACTTTATATTTATACAATATATCTTGTGCTATCTTCCACATTAGCATCTTCAAAACCAGCTCTACGTAATCGGCATGAATCACAAACTCCGCAAGCTTGCCCATTTTCATTTGCTTGATAGCATGACACAGTAATGCTGTAATCAACGCCCAAGCTTGTACCTAATTTAATAATTTCTGCTTTGGTTAAATCAATAATTGGCGTATGAATTGTTAATTTATGCCCTTCAATCCCTGCTTGAGTCGCTAAATTTGCCATATCTTCAAATCTTTTCACATATGCAGGTCTGCAATCAGGATAACCAGAATAATCAACAGCGTTTGCACCGTAAAAAATATCATCAGCCCCTAAAACCTCAGCCCAGCCCAAAGCAATTGATAGCATAATAGTGTTACGTGCAGGTACATATGTAATAGGTATGCCTTCTTTTATGCCTTCTATCGGTACATCTATGCTATTATCTGTTAATGCAGAACCACCAAATTGGCTTAAGTTAATATCAAAAACTTTATGTTCTACTACACCAAAAAAATCTACAACTTTTTGAGCTGAGATTAATTCTGAAACATGTCTCTGCCCATAATTAAATGATAAAGCATAGCACTCAAATCCTTGTTTTTGTGCAATTGCTACAACTGTAGCGGAATCTAAGCCACCTGAAACTAAAACTACTGCTTTAGGTTTTTTTATATTATTACTTATATTATTTTTATTAGTCATATTAATTCTCTAATTTTCTATTTCTATATCAAATATCTCGTATAAATCTTGTTGCATAACTGCTTGATAATCATTTAATGCATTTTGCATCAATTCGTCGCTAGGTTTAACTACATAATGCATATATTTATCTTCAATTACAGGGTGTTGAAAAGATAAGCAAGTAGCATGTAATGCTTGCCTTTGTGTACCTGAAAACATATTTATCACATTTGTATTATTATAATTTTTATTATAAACTGCATCGCCAATTAAAGGGTGTCCGATACTTGCCATATGTACCCTAATTTGATGTGTACGCCCTGTTTCTAAATCACATTTTAGTAAACTATGGCTTTGATTAGTGCTAGCAGGTAAATTTGCTATTCTTGTATAATGAGTTATGGCATGTTTTCCATGCTCTACAATTGCCATTTTAGTTTTATGGCTAGGGTGTCGTCCAATTGGTGCATTTACAACGCCTTTTAACAACGGTAAACCTTGCACAATTGCTAAGTACTGGCGTTTAATTTCACGTTCTTGAATTGCGTTTGATAATCCCATTTGTGCATCTAATGTTTTAGCAACTACCATAATTCCCGATGTCATTTTATCCAAACGATGTACAATACCTGCTCTAGGTAAATTTGCTGTTTGTGGATAATGATATAACAATGCATTAAGTAAAGTATCCTGCCAATTTGCAGGTGCTGGTTGAACTACCATGCCAACAGGTTTGTTTATAATTAAAATATGTTCATCTTCATAAACTATATTTAATGGGATATTTTGTGGAGTAAAAGCCAAATCTTGCGGTAGTGCAACCGCTTTCACACATATAATATCATCTAGTTTGATTTTATACTTTGCAGTTAAAGTTATGTTTTGATTACTAGTATCATAATTGTTAGAAACGCTGATATAGCCTAATTCTAGCCATTTTTGCAGTAATGTACGTGAGAATGGCAATTCATTAGCTAAAAATTTATCAATTCTAATGCCAACTTGAGTTAAATCTTTAACTTCTAGGATAAATTCATTAATGAATTCGGGGATAGTTGTGTTTATTTGTTGCATTGGTTTTTAATTTTTATTATTTATTATAAAATGCGAAATTGCATGAAGATTTAATAACCTTCTTTTTATTTTTCTTAATTCTATTTTGAGTTGTAATTTCTAAAGCATAAGAGTTTGCCTTATGGTTAGCATAATATATCCGAATATATCTACCTAATTTTTTGCTAGCAATTCCACAGGATTTTTTAAGTTCTTCTAAGAAATCTGCCTCCATTTTACACCCAGCTATAACAGAAACTAAATTTTCAGATGGATATTCTAAAATTCTATTTTTTGATAGTTTTTCTATAAATCTGTTAAATACTCTGACTTCTTTTTCATATGCCCATACATTATATTTTCTATAAATTATTTCTAGTGCTAGCTTATCTTTTTCTGACTGATCTAAATCAAGTTTCCAGTAATTATATTTATCAACATAATCGACTGATTTAGCAATAAGATTACCTTGCTCCCACAAATAACACTTTATATTTTTGTCCCATAAAGGATATTCTCCATTATTTTTTACAATAGGTAATTTAAATTCTACTACAAATCCTTTATGATTTTGAGCATAATGAGACCACATCAAAATATCTAAAGGCTCTTCTGATAAGCATAAAACCCCATAATTTTTCAAAGGTTCATTAGTTAATCCCTCATTTTTTACTTTATTTTTATAATTAGCATACATTACTCTTAATTGATTATCTGAAACCTTTTTACCTCTATTTTTATAGTAACCAATCTTATAATCATTAAAATTATTAAAGTATCTTTCAAGAGATACTACACAATCAAATGGGTCATTAAAATCAGCTGGATTAGTAAATTTTATAGTCTGTTTAGAAATAACCCTTAAAGAACCTACATTGGGAGGTAGATATTTATACAAATAAGCATACTTTATTTCATTTGTCATACAAATTAGCCTCTCATAAAAATAAAAGAAAGATACATATTCAGCATCTTTTTCTCAAATATATTATATGACAAAATTTTACTATATATAAAAATACCTAAATATCCAAATAAGCCGTAGCCTCTAAAGTATTCTGCAACAACATAGTAATCGTCATAGGTCCAACTCCACCCGGTACAGGCGTAATGTAACTAGCTTTATTTTGTAAATCATCAAAATCAGCATCGCCACACAATTTACCATTTTCTAAGCGATTAATACCAACATCAAGAATTACAGCACCCTCTTTAATATGTTCCGCTTTTAATAAATTTGGCTTACCTACTGCCATTACAACAATATCCGCCATTTTTGTGTGAGCCGATAAGTCCTTAGTTTTACTATTACAAATTGTTACAGTTGCACCTGCTTGCAATAATAGTAAAGCCATTGGCTTACCTACAATATTAGAAGCACCAACTACTACAGCATGAGCTCCTTTTATATCATAATTAATGCTTTCAAGCATTTTCATGCAAGCATATGGTGTACAAGGTTTAAAAATTGGTTGCCCTGTCATTAAAGAACCAGCATTAGCCACGTGGAAACCATCTACATCTTTATATGGAGAAATAGCTTCAATTACTGCATGGCTATCAATATGTTTTGGTAATGGTAATTGAACTAAAATACCATGTACGTTAGCACCTTCATTTAAGGCTTGAATACGATTAAGTAATTGTTCTTGTGTAATATCAGCCTCGTATCTCTCTAAAATAGAATTTATGCCACATTCTTGGCATGCTTTTACTTTATTATTTACATAAACATGGCTGGCTGGGTCTTGCCCAACAAGGATAACTGCAAGCGTTGTTTGCTTGCCTTGATTTGTTCTAAGTTGCACATTTTGTGATATTTGTGAACGAATTGTTTTTGCTAATTCATTGCCACTGATAATTTTAGTCATATTTTCTTCCTTTATTATTAATACTTAATTAAAATTTAGTTTTTATTGATATATAAAAAGGCTGTAGGAAATCAACATATATCTAAATAATTGTCATTTAGTATAGAAAAATTCCTACTGTAATTCTGAATTGATAAATATTGAGAATATAAATACAAATATAAAAATACAATATTTATTTATGAACAGTTTAAATGCTTCTAGTATTATTCAGGAACATAACCGCTAACTGCATCAGCACCATCGCCAAAAAAGTACTTTTCTACTTGGCGTAATAAATATTGCCTAGCTCTAATATCAGACATATTTAATCTGTTTTCATTAATAAGCATAGTTTGATGTTTGAGCCAATCTGCCCAAGCTTGTTTTGATACACTTTCTAGTATACGTTTACCTAATTCACCCGCTAAAGGTGCTCTGTCTAAACCTTCTAAATCTTGTTTTAATTTTATGCAATTTACAATTTTTGCCATGATATAATGCTGATATACGAAGTTTACGAATATGGCATTATATCACATAACTTTATCTATAAACTACTAACATACTAAGCCACATCTGCTTTACTCAGTAAGTTCTTCTTTTTAAGATGTACTAATAATAAAGAAATAGCTACAGGAGTAATTCCAGATATACGGCTAGCTTGCCCTAAAGTTGCTGGTTTATGCAAATTCAACTTTTGTTGTACTTCTTTAGAAAGCCCAACAACAGTAGTGTAATCAATGTTTTTAGGTAAATTTAATTCTTCGTAATATTGCTGTCTCGCAATTTCATTCTGTTGACGTTGAATGTAACCATCATACTTAATTAAAATTTCAATCTGCTCAACTACTTGGCTGTAAAGTGGTTGGTCATTTTCATCAGGTAAAACAGCATTATCCCATTTATGATTTTCTAGGCTCATTACTTGTTTATAGCTTGTGTGTGGACGCTTTAATAAATCAGCAAGTGTATTCTCATGTTCTAGTTTTTTGTTAAATACTCTAACTGCTTCAGCCTCACTAACGGTTTTTGGTGTTGCCCAAATTGATTTTAATCTTTCGTGTTCAGTGTGGATATATTCCATTTTTTTGCAATATGCTTCCCAACGTATATCATCAACTAAGCCAATTTCTCTCCCAATTTCAGTTAAACGAGCATCAGCATTATCTTCTCTTAAACTTAAGCGATATTCCGCCCTACTTGTAAACATGCGATATGGCTCAGTTACGCCTTTAGTAATTAAATCATCTACTAAAACACCAATGTAAGCTTGATTACGTCTTAAAGTAAAGCTTGGCTTGTTTTGTGATTGTAAACCTGCATTAATCCCTGCGTATAAACCTTGGGCAGCAGCCTCTTCATATCCTGTTGTGCCATTAATCTGCCCTGCAAAAAATAATCCATTAATTGCTTGCGTTTCAAAAGTATCTTTTAAATGGCGTGGGTCAAAATAATCATATTCAATTGCATATCCAGGTCTTACAATATAAGCATTTTCTAAACCTTGCATAGAATGCACAATCTCTAGCTGTACATCAAAAGGCAAACTAGTTGAAATTCCATTTGGATAAAATTCATGCGTAGTTAAGCCTTCTGGCTCTAAAAAAATTTGATGTTGATTTTTGTCTGCAAATCGATTTACTTTATCTTCAATACTTGGGCAATATCTAGGGCCTACACCTTCAATCTTACCTGTAAACATTGGCGAACGGTCAAATGCTGCACGTATTACATCATGTGTTTTTTCATTTGTATATGTTACCCAGCATGGTAATTGTTTTGGGTGCATTTTTTCATTGCCTAAAGCTGAAAATACAGGAATAGGGTCAGAATCTCCAGCTTGCTTTTGCAATACTTCAAAATTTATGCTTTTACCATGAATGCGAGGAGGAGTACCTGTTTTTAAACGCCCTTGTGGTAATTTTAATTCTTTTAAGCGGTCAGATAAGGTTACTGAGGCAGGGTCTCCTGCTCTTCCACCTTGATGATTTTCTAAACCTACGTGAATTCTACCATTTAAAAATGTTCCAGCAGTTAAAACTACTGTAGTAGCATTAAATACTATGCCAATTTGTGTTTTTACGCCTGTTACTTTTTCGCCAGATACTAAAATATCATCTACACTTTGCTGAAATATATCTAAGTTTTCTTGATTTTCAAGGCGTGTGCGGATTGCATGACGGTATAAAACACGGTCAGCTTGAGCTCTTGTTGCTCTTACTGCTGGCCCTTTGCTATCATTTAGAATACGAAACTGTATGCCCGCCTCATCTGTAGCGATTGCCATAGCTCCACCAAGTGCATCAATCTCTTTTACCAAATGCCCTTTACCAATACCGCCAATTGAAGGATTGCAACTCATTTGCCCTAATGTTTCAATATTATGTGTTAATAATAGTGTTTTACAACCCATACGTGCTGCAGCTAAAGCTGCTTCTGTACCTGCATGTCCACCACCAATAACTATAACATCATAATGCTTAGAATAATTCATAATCAACCCAATCAATTTTTAGCTAAAATTATAACTTATTTGGGGCATATAATAAATAAGGGTTTTGGCTATTTTATAAATGAATTCTAATAAATTGCATATTATTTCATATATGATGTTATCTATAAATTTTCTATATCTTCATGTGTTAGTCCTGTTAGCCGAATAATTAAATTAATATCTAATCCTTCTTTTTTCATGGATTTAGCAATTTCAAACTTACCTTTTTGAATACCAATTGCTTCGCCCTCTGCTCGTTCTTTCCTTTCGCCTTCTAAAAGTATTTTATTAACTCTTACCGCTTCCTCAAAATCGTCCATCACATCAGAACTATCAAGCATATGATGTAAATGTAAAAAGATGTTTTTATTTTGTTCTAAGATTTTATCATCTGGAATATCTAAA
>JBJOQB010000034.1:0-7399 GCA_046050125.1 Pseudomonadota bacterium | reverse complement strand
TTTGATTATCAAGTATAGATGGGAGGTATATACACATATATAGTACAAAGTACAAATAAAAAAATCACATAAAACAAAGTATATTCTAAGTATATTATTTTATGTGATGAATATGTTTAGCAGTTTAATTTATACAATTAATTGCTAATAAATATCAATTTAAAATTAAGCTGCTACAGCTTCTTTTAAGCTCTTACCTGCTCTGAACTTAGGTACTTTGCAAGCTTTAATTTTAATTTTTTTACCTGTACGTGGGTTGCGACCTTCACGTTGTTTACGCTCTGATACAGTGAATGTACCAAAACCAATTAAAGTTACATCTTCACCTTTTTCTAAAGCCTCTTTTACAGCTGTTAAAAATGCTGTTAAAGCTTTTGCAGAATCAACTTTAGTTAAACCTGTATCTTCTGCAATGTAATTTACTAAATCTGTCTTATTCATAGTAACCTCTTTTTGAAAAAAATATTTTTAAAGCAATAATTTTTATGGGTTTTTAAATAAATTGAATTTCATATTTAAAAACTTAAAACATGCTTTAAAGCCTCGCTACGTATAGCCTTACTTCGTATTAAACGAGGCATTCAACATAAAGTCAAGCACTTTTTAATGTTTTTGAGCACTTTCTTTAGTTTTCGTTGGTTTTTTACTACTTTTCAAGGGCTTTACAAGCTTGCTATCCTCTTTATTTACGCTGGTTCTAACTTTGCTTGAACTAGATTTTTTTTCCACTAATGCTAAACTTAAAACTTCATCAATCCATTTTACAGGAATAATTTCTAAGTCAGTTTTTACATTATCTGGAATTTCTTCTAAATCTTTCACATTATCTTTGGGAATTAGAACTCGTTTAATTCCACCACGCAATGCAGCTAGCAATTTTTCTTTTAATCCGCCAATTGGTAACACTTCGCCACGCAATGTAATTTCTCCCGTCATTGCAATATCAGCATAAATTGGGGTATTAGTTAAAATAGAAACAATAGCCGTCGTCATTGCAATACCAGCACTTGGTCCATCTTTAGGTGTAGCGCCTTCAGGAACATGTAAATGAATATCTTGTTTTTCAAATAATGTTTTATTAATCCCGAGTTTATCTGCCCTTGAACGCACTACAGAGCGTGCTGCCTCAATTGATTCTTTCATGACATCGCCTAGGCTACCTGTACGTATAATTTGCCCTTTACCAGCCATTATAGATGCCTCTATGGTTAGTAAATCACCGCCTACTTCTGTCCATGCTAAACCTGTGATTTGTCCAATTTGATTCTCTTTAGCTGCTACGCCATAATCAAATCTTCTAACCCCTAAATATGAACCCAAATTAGATGAATCAACTATAATTTTACCATTTGCCTTTTTGAGTAAAATCTCTGTTACACTTTTTCTACATATTTTTGAAATTTCTCTCTCTAAGCTACGAACACCAGCTTCTCTGGTATAATAGCGAATAATATCTAAAATAGCTTCGGATTTAACTTCAATTTCATTCTCTTTTAGTCCATTATTTTTTACTTGTTTTGGTAATAAATATTTGCTAGCTATATTTAATTTTTCATCTTCTGTATAACCAGATAAACGAATAATCTCCATTCTGTCTAACAAAGCAGGTGCAATGTTGTAAGAATTTGATGTTGCTACAAACATTACATCTGATAAATCAAAATCTACTTCTAAATAATGGTCTTGAAATGTGTGATTTTGTTCAGGGTCTAATACTTCTAATAATGCAGATGCTGGGTCTCCACGTAAATCACGCCCCATTTTATCAATTTCATCAAGTAAAAATAAAGGATTACGCACTTCAACTTTTGCCATGTTTTGCAAAATTTTACCTGGCATTGAACCGATATAAGTACGTCTATGTCCACGAATTTCTGCTTCATCACCAACGCCACCTAACGCCATGCGTACAAATTTACGATTGATTGCTTTTGCGATAGATTGACCTAGAGAAGTTTTACCAACCCCTGGAGGGCCCACTAAACATAAAATAGGTGCTTTAATTTTATCTACACGTTGTTGTACAGCTAGATACTCTACAATACGTTCTTTTACTTTCTCTAAGCCATAATGGTCTTCATCAAGTACTTTTTGAGCATACTCTAAATCATGATTAATTTTGCTTTTACGTCTCCATGGTAAGCCTAGTAAAACTTCTAGATAACCACGTACAACACCAGCTTCAGCTGACATTGGCGACATTAAACGCAGTTTTTTTAATTCAGATTCTGCTTTTTTACGTGCTTCAACAGGCATTCTAGATGATTTGATTTTTTTCTCAAATTCTTCTAAATCTGCACCATCTTCGCCTTCGCCAAGCTCTTTTTGAATTGCTTTTACTTGCTCATTTAAGTAGTAGTCTCTTTGGCTTTTTTCCATTTGACGTTTTACACGGCTACGAATGCGTTTCTCAACCTGTAAAATATCAATTTCACTTTCAATTAAACTTACAATAAATTCTAATCTCTCAAGTGGATTAAGAATTTCCAAAGCCTTTTGTTTATCATTTAATTTAATTGGAATTTGTGAAGCAATTAAATCAGATATTTGCTCAGGATTATTAATATCTGGTGCTGATTGCAAGAAATCAGGCGGGATTTTCTTATTCAATTTTGAGTATTGTTCTAATTGATTAAGTACAATACGAATTAAAGCTTGCTCATCTTTATCGCCTGAGCTATCAATTCGTTCAAATAATTGAACATTTGCACGCATACAAGAGTCTTTTTCTTCAGTATATTTTTTTACTTTAGCCCTTTGCACGCCTTCCACTAAAACTTTTACTGTTCCATCAGGTAGTTTTAGAATTTGTAATATATTTGCTAAGCAACCCATATCGCATAAATCTTTGCGAGTTGGTTCATCAATATCAGGGGATTTTTGCATAACCATTAATATGGTCTTATCTGCTTCCATCGCTGCATCAATTGCTTTTATTGATAAAGCACGACCTACAAATAACGGAATAACCATACTCGGAAACAGTACTACATCTCTTAATGGTAAGACAGGTATGTTTGAAACCTGATTAGTTGTTTCTTTTACCATATTGCTCCTTTTTTAATATTTTTAACTTTATAGTCGTACAATAGTTTATGCTTATCTTGCATATCATAGCTTAATCATAATAAATGTAAATATTTACCGTAATTTTTGTTATGCCTTATTTATCAAAACTGGTTGTGCTTTTTTGTCAATAACTTCTTCATTGATAATAACTTTTTCTAAATTATTATGGTCTGGTAATTCATACATAGTGTCGATTAATACATTTTCAAGTATTGCCCTTAACCCCCTTGCCCCTGTTTTTCTTTTTATTGCCTGTTTTGCTATACTAACTAAAGCATTATCAGTTAATTCTAGCTCTACTTTTTCCATTTCAAAAAGTGCTTTATATTGTTTAATCAAAGCATTTTTTGGTTTGGTTAAAATGTTAATGAGTGCTTCTTCATCTAGCTTTTCTAATATAGTGTGTATAGGTAATCGTCCAATTAGTTCAGGGATTAGCCCGAATTTTATTAAATCAGATGCTTCCATTTCACTTAAAACATTATCTCTATCTTTATCTTTACTAAAAACTTCTGCATTAAATCCAATTCCAGCTTTTTCTGTTCTTTGAATAATAATTTTTTCTAACCCCTCAAAAGCTCCACCACAAATGAATAATATATTTTGTGTATTAACCTGCACCAAATCTTGGTTAGGGTGTTTACGCCCACCTTTAGGTGGAACAGATGATATAGTGCCTTCAATTAGTTTCAATAATGCTTGTTGTACGCCTTCGCCAGATACATCTCTAGTAATTGATGGATTTTCAGACTTTCTAGAAATTTTATCTATCTCATCTATATAAATTATGCCTTTTTCTGCTTTTTGTACATCAAAATCACTATTTTGTAATAATTTTTGTATTACATTTTCTACATCTTCGCCTACATAGCCTGCTTCAGTTAAGGTTGTTGCATCAGCAATTGCAAATGGAACATCTAACATTCTTGCTAGAGTTTGAGCAAGTAATGTTTTTCCTGAACCAGTAGGTCCCACTAATAAAATATTACTTTTAGTAATTTCAATACCATTACTATTTGCTAAATCTAAGTTACGTAATCGTTTGTAATGATTGTATACAGCCACTGATAACACTTTTTTAGCATGCTCTTGACCTATCACATAATCATCAAGCTTAGATTTTATTTCACTTGGCGTTGGTAATTTAGCATCATATAGGGCAGTTGTATTATTTGGATTAGATTCAGCCTCAATATCTTCATTTATTACTTCATTACATAATGATATACATTCATCACAAATATTTGCTTGTTCACCAGCAATTAATTTTTGTACTTGGCTTTCTGCCTTGTTACAAAAAGAGCAAACTTTTTCATGCTTATGCTTTGTCATTATACCCAATCCTTAAAATAGTCTTAAAAATAAAATAAGATGTATCGGTAAACCTTTACATCTTTTGTATATATCACTTAGTTATAGATAGATAAATAATCGATATATGAAGTTAAATTTTAACTTTGCTTTTTATATCATACCCAATTTATACTAAATTCGCTATATCGCTTATAATATTTACGTGTATTTAGAGTTATGAAGTTATGAATATAAATTAAGCAAATATATAAATTTACTTGTATTTAATTAAATACGTTTAGTAATTACATCATCAACTAAGCCATATTCTTTAGCTGCATCAGCTGATAAAAAGTAATCTCTATCTGTATCTTGTTCAATTTTTTCAATTGATTGCCCTGTATTATTAGCTAAGATACGATTTAGTTTCTCTTTTAATAATAATATTTCTTTAGCTTGAATTTGAATATCGGAAGCTTGTCCTCTTGCTCCGCCTAATGGCTGATGAATCATTACACGTGAATTTGGTAAGCAGAAGCGTTTTCCTTTTTCGCCAGCAGCAAGTAAAAAAGCACCCATACTAGCTGCAATTCCCATACATAATGTAGAAACAGCTGGCTTAATAAAATTCATTGTATCAAAAATAGCTAACCCAGCAGATACCGAGCCACCTGGTGAATTTATGTAAAAATAAATATCTTTTTCAGGGTTTTCGCTTTCTAGAAATAGCATTTGTGCCACAATTAGATTTGCTGATTGGTCATTTACCTCGCCAATTAAAAATATTACCCTTTCTTTTAATAAACGAGAATAGATATCATATGCTCTTTCTCCTCTACCAGATTGTTCAACTACCATTGGCACTAAACCAATATTTTGAATTTCATCAGAATATGACATTAAAAACTCCAGAAAATAAAAAAGGTACTGTGTATATAGTATAGTATAACACAGTACCTTATATCTCAAAACAAATACAATTATTCTTGTGGCTGTTGTTGCGATAATTCCTCAAAAGATATAGCTTTTTCAGTTACTTTTGCAACACTAGCTACAAAATCAACAACATTATTTTCAATAACGTAAGCTTTCATTTCAGATAATCTTGCTTCATCTTGGTAGTACCAACGCATTACCTCTTTAGGATCTTCGTAATTTTGAGCAAATTCTTCAATTTGTGCTTTTACTTGTTCTGGTTGAACTTGTAAGTTATGCTGTTTTACTAACTGAGCTAATATTAAGCCAAGCTTAACTCTTTTTTCAGAGCTTTCTTTAAACATTTCAATATCATAAGGTAATTGTTCAATGTTTTTAAAACCTCTATTTACTAAATCTTGTTTTAAAGATTCTAATTGGCGTTCTTGATCTTCCTTAACTAAACTAGCAGGTGCATCAATAGGTGTTTGCTCTACTAAAACATCTAAAACTTGTTGTTTTAACATGCTAAATGTACGACGTTTAGTTTCACGAACTAAATTCTTTTGTACATCTTCTTTTAATTTGTCAACACCGCCTTGAATACCTAATTTAGCAGCAAATTCTTCATTGATTTCAGGTGCTACAGCATTTTCAATTTTGCTAACCGTGATGTTGAATTCAGCTGTTTTGCCAGCTACTTCTTTTCCTTGATAATCTTCAGGGAAGTTTACTGTAACTAATTTTGATTGTCCTGCTTGCATGCCTTGGATACCAGCTTCAAATTCAGGTAACATTCTTTTTTGACCCAAAACAAAGCTATAGTCTGTTGCACTTCCACCAGCAAATAATTCCCCATCAATTTTACCTTGAAAATCAATAGTAACTTTATCGCTATCTTTTGCCTGTGCATCTGCACTAGCATCGCTATAAGTTGTGTATTGGCTACTTAAAACCTCAATAGTTTTGTTAATTTCAGCATCTGTAATTTCACAAGTATGATTTGTTAATTCGCAGTTAGATAAATCACCAACTAAAAATTCTGGATATACTTCAAACAATACATCATAAGCAAAATGGTCTGCAGGAGCATCTACTTTTGGTTCTAATGCAGGTGTTCCAGCTATTTGTAAACCTTTATCTTTTGAGAAATCAAAAAATAATCTGTTGATTTTTGCGTATTGTGCTTCGAATAAAATTTGTTCGCCACGCTCTTTTTGAATGATATGCATAGGCACTTTGCCTGTACGAAAACCATCTTTACGAAAATTGCGTGCAACTTGTTGTAAGCGTTGTTGTGTATCTTGCTCGATTGATGAAAGTGGTAAAACAAATGATACTTTGCGTGCAAGACCTTCTAATTTTTCTATTTGAATTTCTGACATAGATTGCCTATTAAAATAGTTGGTGCGAGAGGGGGGACTCGAACCCCCACACCATTACTGGCGTCAGGACCTAAACCTGGTGCGTCTACCAATTTCGCCACCCTCGCAACAATTGAACGATAAAAACACAAGTAAAATTTGTGTTTAGTTTGAATGACTAGAGGATATTATATACATTGATTATATAAATGTCTAGTATTATGAATTAACATTAATGTTTTTAGTTATGATTGTCTTTTTTATACATCTATTTATACAATATTAAAAATAAAAGGAGATTTTATATTAAATATTGAATATATATAATTTTTAATGTTTTAGTATATTTATTTGATATTTTCATATTCTATTTTATCTGTTTTTGGCACACCCAATGGGAATCGAACCCATGACCCTTGGCTTCGGAGGCCAATGCTCTATCCACTGAGCTATAGATGCACATTTTCAAGGCATTCAATTGTAGCATAATTTATTACATAAATCATTTAATTATCTAAATATGTATTTAGTATGCTAAAAATTATTTATTATTTTATTGTTGTATCCTTTCATTTTTGTTACAATTTTCAAGGATAATCAATTTAATTTATAAATAATTAGGAGAACTTAATGAGTGTTGGATTAGTAGTTAGATGTAAAAATACAGAATGTAATCAGGCTTTTTCAGATGGTCATGAGGTAAAACCTCCAAGGGGTAGTAAAACAACTTTTAAACTTACTTGTAGCAATCAGCATAA
>JBJOQB010000033.1:0-3323 GCA_046050125.1 Pseudomonadota bacterium | reverse complement strand
TTAAGTGTTATGTCATGTAAACCAGATGTAATCTTAGTAACTAGTTTATTTGAAGGCTATAATGATTATGCTGTTACAACAACTAATTTTGATGACTACGCTACTCCAATTGGTATCATTTTATATGATTTAATACCATTAATAAGACAAGAACAATATTTAAAAGATATAAGCTACAAATCTTTTTATTTTAATAAAATACAAGAATTAAAAAATGTAAATTTTTTACTACCTATATCTAATCATGCTAAGCAGGAAGCAAAAGAATATCTAAATTTACCAGAAGACACTAAAATTTATTCAATTTCATGTGCTTGTGATAAAGATTTTATTAAAAAAGATTTATCTATTGAACAAATAAATGGAATTTTTGAAAAGTTTAATCTTAATAAATCAAAACAAATTATAATGTATACAGGTGGTGCTGATAGTAGGAAAAATATTACATCTTTAATTGAAGCATTTTCTTATTTAATTAAAGATATAGAATATAATAATTATCAATTAATTATTATTGGTAAAATTGCTGAAAATGAGATTAAAAATTTATTAAATTATGCACAAAAATGTAATTTACCTAACAATAACATATCATTTTTAGGTTATATATCACAAGAAGAGTTAGTATTTTTATATAATATATCATCTTTATTTGTTTTTCCATCTTTGCATGAAGGTTTTGGTATTCCTCCTTTAGAAGCCATGTCTTGTGGGTGTCCAGTTATTTCTTCTAATGCCTCTAGCTTGCCAGAAGTTATTGGTAATAATGAGGATATGCTATTTAATCCTCTGTCAATTGATGATATTCTAACTAAGATGAAAAATATTCTTAATAGCAAACAAAAGTGGGAACAAATATCAAATTATGGTATTTCTCGTTCTAAAAATTTTTCATGGACTAATAGTGCTATCTTATTAAAAAATAGTATTGATAATTATTTTAAGAATAATAAAAAACAACAAAATGATAGTAAATATCAAGATATTATAATTAATAATTTATCTAGAATATGTATTATAAATAATATTAATAATGATAACTATATAAAACAGATTGCTATCAATATAGATTTATCTACTTTCAACATACATAGAAAACCTAAAATATTTATTGATATTTCACATTTAGCTCACCTAGATTTTCAGACTGGTATACAAAGAGTAGTTAGAAGTTTAATTGAACATATTATAAAAGTAGATTATTTGATATCAATTTATGATATTCATTTAGTGTGTGCAAGCCCTACACAAAGTGGTATTTTTTATGCAGATAATTTTAGAATCACTAAAGATTTTAATACAAAAATAAATTATAGATGCGGAGATATATTTATTGGTTTAGATTTAAATCATGACGTTTTACACCAAAAAGCAATATTAGATGATATGTTTATGAGAGGTGTAATTATATATTTTTTAGTATATGATTTATTACCAATTAAATATGCACAATATTTTGATAGCATATCACAAAATCTTCATACTAATTGGTTATCATTAATTACACTATATAATGGTGTAATAGCTATTTCACAGACTGTAGCTGAGGAAATAAAAGAATGGATATATCAAAATGACAAATGTAAAAATCTTAATAGATTAAAAATTAAACACTTTCATTTAGGTGCAGATATTGATAATTCTGTACCGAGTAAAGGTTATTTACCTGAAAATGAAATTTTTATTCAAAATATTTCTAATAAAATTAATTTTTTAATAGTTGGAACAGTTGAGCCAAGAAAAGGTCATATACAAACTTTGGAAGCTTTCAATTTATTATGGAACAATAATATAGATGTTAATTTAATTATTGTTGGAAAAAAAGGCTGGAAAATGGATAATTTCGTGCATACAGTTGAAAATCATAGTAAATATAATATTAATCTTTTTTGGCTAAATGGAATTAGCGATGAATTTTTAGAAATTGTGTATACAAATACTACATGTTTAATATCAGCAAGTGAAGGCGAAGGTTTCGGGCTACCTTTAATTGAGGCTGCCCACAAAAAAATTCCTATTATTGCTAGAAATATTCCTGTTTTTAAAGAAGTAGCAGGAGAATATGCTTATTATTTTGATGGTTTAGAACCAAATAATTTAGCAAATGCTATTACTAATTGGATAAGCTTATACCAACAAAATAATCATCCAAAATCAGATAATATGCCTTGGTTAACTTGGGAGGAAAGTACAAAACAGTTATTAGATATTATTTTATAGCTTTTAAACTACCCTATAACCATAAATAATGTTAAAATCACTCAAAATAACATAATGCAAAATAAAATGATACAAAAAACAGCTATAGTAACAGGTATTACAGGGCAAGATGGGGCATATTTAGCTCAATTACTCTTAGAAAAAAATTATATTGTATATGGAACATATCGACGTACTAGCTCGGTAAATTTTTGGCGTATTGAAGAATTAGGTATTGATAAACACCAAAATTTACATTTAGTAGAATATGATTTAACTGATTTAAGTGCTAGTATTCGTCTAATACAAAATACAAAAGCTGATGAAGTGTATAATTTAGCTGCTCAAAGTTTTGTAGGTGTGTCATTCGAGCAACCTATAACAACAGCTGAAATTACAGGCGTAGGTGCAGTAAATTTACTTGAAGCAATTCGCATAGTTAACCCAAAAGTACGTTTTTACCAAGCATCAACATCTGAAATGTTTGGTAAAGTGCAAGCAATTCCACAGGTTGAAGACACTCCATTCTATCCACGTAGCCCATATGGTGTAGCAAAATTATATGCACATTGGATGACAATCAATTACAGAGAATCTTATGATATATTTGGTTGCAGTGGTATTTTATTTAACCATGAATCTCCATTACGTGGACGTGAATTTGTAACAAGAAAAATTACAGACAGCGTAGCAAAAATTAAATTAGGTAAACAAGATACATTGGAACTAGGTAATTTAGATGCTAAACGTGATTGGGGTTTTGCGAAAGAGTACGTAGAAGGTATGTGGCGTATGTTACAAGTTGATGAGCCAGATACTTATGTTTTAGCAACAAATCGCACAGAAACAGTGAGAGACTTCGTAGATTTAGCATTTAAAGCCGTAGATATTAGTTTAGAATGGAAAGGCAAAGCAGAGGAAGAAGTAGGAATTTGTACAAATAGTGGTAAAGCTATAGTTAAAATTAATCCTAAGTTTTACCGTCCTGCTGAAGTAGAATTACTAATTGGTAACCCATTAAAAGCAAAACAAAAATTAGGTTGGGAGCCTACAACCACATTAGAACAATTATGTGATATGATGGTAAAAGCTGATTTAGTAAGGAATGAGCAAGGTTACTCGTT
>JBJOQB010000032.1:0-6797 GCA_046050125.1 Pseudomonadota bacterium | reverse complement strand
TATAGTAAATCTAATATGAAAAATCAGCCTTATTTTGCAAAAAAATCAAATTAAAGACAATAAAATACCCTAATCTAGCAACTAAAAATAATAGTTTTGTATAAAAGTTAGTTATATGCAATATATACAAAAATAAGTTGTAGCTTTATGTGTATGTTTAGTGTATGTTATAAAAACCTATTATTAATTGCTTAAAATCTACTCGAAACTGGAGCGTATATGGACTTTCAAATGATTGAAAACGAATCGCCACAAGGAACAATCATCAAAGTTGTTGGTGTTGGTGGTGCTGGAAATAATGCTGTTCAACACATGATTAACAAAGGTGTGCAAGGTGTTGAATTTATTTGTTTGAATACAGATGCTCAAGCACTATATCGCTCATCAGCTTCACATAAACTGCGTTTAGGTAAAACAGGTTTAGGTGCAGGAGCAAGACCAGAAGTAGGTAAAAGTTCAGCAGAAGAGGCTCGCGAAGAAATTAAGCAATTACTAGCAGGTGCTCACATGGTATTTATCACTGCTGGTATGGGTGGCGGTACAGGTACGGGAGCTGCTCCAGTTGTAGCTAGAATTGCTAAAGAAATGGGTATTTTAACCGTTGGTGTGGTATCAAAGCCTTTTGAATTTGAAGGCTTAAAACGCATGAATGTGGCTGAAATCGGAGCTAACGAATTGCAAAGTCATGTAGATTCATTAATTATTGTACTTAATGAGCGTTTATTCTCTGTAATGGGTGAAGATGCTGAAATGGACAAATGCTTTGAATGTGCTGATGATGTTTTACACAATGCAGTAGCAGGAATTGCAGAAATAATTAACGTTGATGGTTTAATTAATGTAGATTTTGAAGACGTTAAAACTGTAATGAGCGAGCAAGGCAAAGCGATGATGGGAACTGCTACAATTAGCGGTCAAGACAGAGCTAGGCTAGCTGCTGAAGATGCGGTATCAAGTCCCTTGTTAGAAGGTGTTGATTTATCAGGTGCTAGAGGCATACTCGTTAACATTACAGCGAGCCGTAGCTTAAAATTATCTGAAACAAAACAAGTTATGAATACAATTCGTAGCTATGCAGCTAAAGATGCAACAGTGATTTTTGGTTCTGTATATGATGAAAGCATGGGTGATGCATTACGTGTAACTGTAGTTGCAACTGGCTTAGGTGGATTTGCAAGAATCCCTGAACAAACAAGCGAAATGGATTTAGAGAAATCTATTCAGTATGCTACACATCAATTACAAGATAGACATGGTAATCACATGCATGGTGGTAATAACCATGGACCAATTACAATTAATACATTTGGAGCACCTCCACAAAATAATCACCAACAGTATAATCCTGTTAGTAATAATTCTACACCAAACCAAAATTCTGCAAACACAGATGCAAATTTAAATATTAACCATCAACCATATGGAAGTACCAATCCTAGCAATACTAGTAACAATCCATTGTGGAATAATATCAATAATAGCCAACAAAAAGCTACAACACCTAGCCATAATACAAATAACACAAATAATGTAAATAAACCAAATTCTGTTGGTGGACAAACCAAAGAGTCTTTTGAGATATTAGCTGAAGTTCCTGCTTTCCTACGCAATCAGAAAATCAATAATAATTCTAACTAATAGTAATACTAAATTTTTACTATTGAGTTCAGTTAAATTCAAATAAGAGAAGAAAGTTAATTAAATATTAGCTTTCTTCTTTTTTCTTACTAATCTAATGATAATTATCATTCATTTGAGCATAATTTATAAACCTGTGTTATACTTTTATATAAAGAAATCGTCTTTTTATATTAGAAAGTATAATAATAAATACTTGAATTTGAACCGACACAATCTAAAATAGTCTTATATACAATAAACAAGATAAAAATATATGCTACTACAACGAACTATTAAAAACATAGTCTCTACATCTGGAGTAGGTTTGCATGCTGGCGGGCGTGTAAATATTACATTTAAACCAGCACCTGTAAATACAGGCATAGTATTTAGTAGAAGTGATATTAACACTAATTCTTTTATAAAACTAAGCCCAAAAGTTGTAATTAATACACGTATGGCAACCGTTATATCTAATGGAGAAATATCAATCTCTACTGTAGAACATGTTTTATCTGCATGTTGTGGCTTAGCTATTGATAATTTATACATTGAAGTAAGCAGTGCTGAAATTCCAATTATGGACGGTAGTGCAGCTCCTTTTGTTTATCTACTCCAATCAGCTCAAATTATAAAACAAAATGTAGCTAAGAAATGGTTAGCAATTAAAAATACTGTTAGAATTGAAGAAGGTGATAAGTTTGCTGAGATATCCCCTTATCAAGGATTTAAGCTAGATTTTACTATTGATTTTAAACACCCAGCTTTAAATAAAACACCTAAGAATTTTAGTTTAGATTTTGGCAAAGATTCTTATATTGAAACCATTTCCAAAGCCCGTACTTTTGGTTTTACTCATGAAATTGAGGCTTTAAGGCAAGCTGGTCTAGCACGTGGCGGTAGTATTGATAACGTAATTGTAATGGATGAGTATCGCATATTAAATAATGATACTATGCGTTATACAGATGAATTCGTACGACATAAAGTATTAGATGCAATTGGCGATTTGTACGTTGCTGGCTATCCTATTTTAGGGTATTACAATGCATTTAAATCTGGGCATGCTTTAAATAATCAACTGCTCAGAAAAGTATTTGCAGAACAAGCATACGAAATTATTGAAATAAATCAAGAACAAAATAAGCAAGATAAACTAACTAATTGGTTAAATGATGGCTTAATTGATAATGTAACTGATTTAAATTTTAATTAGATAAACATATAGTAATAAATATTAAATGGGAAGTAATTATGGGTGCAGGAAGTTTATGGCATTGGATAGTTGTTGCGATTGTAGTAGCATTAATATTTGGTACAAAAAAGCTACGTAATGTAGGGGAAGATTTAGGTGCTGCAATTAAAGGTTTTAAAGAAGGAATGAAGCAAGAGCAGGAAGCAACAAAACTTGAAAACAATCCTGAAAATAAAGATAATAACGCTACTAAATAAAATTTATTGGAGTTTTCATGACCTTAACTTGTAGTGCAGCATGCCCACCAAGCATCTTAGCATGCGGAGCACCAGCAACACATCATATTTCTTTTTATAAAAATCAAGTTGCTGGTATGCAAAATCTTAGCATGTTAAATAATACATATGCTATATATTTTCCAACTAGTGTTGATTATCCTGAGAAATTAAATGCACCATTATGTGGAAGTTGTTTCGGACAAATTGCACGATTAGTTGGTATACCTACCTAGCATAAACAAAATTCTAAACAGATATTAATTACTTATGAATACTACAAAAACTGATACTAATAGCATATCTCCTATTGTTGGCATTTTAATGGGCTCTAGCTCTGACTGGCATATTATGAAAAATGCTGCAGATATTCTTGAAAAATTTGGTATTGCTTTTGAGGCTAAAGTAGTATCGGCTCATCGCATGCCTGATGATATGTTTAATTATGCAGAAAATGCTTATAACAATGGAATTAAAGCAATTATTGCTGGGGCAGGCGGGGCAGCTCATTTACCAGGTATGTTAGCTGCCAAAACCATTGTGCCTGTTTTTGGTGTGCCTGTACCGTCAAAATACCTTTCAGGGCAAGATTCCCTATATTCAATTGTACAAATGCCAAAAGGCATACCTGTTGCTACGTTTGCAATTGGCGAAGCAGGTGCAGCAAATGCAGCATTGCAAGTAATAGCTATTTTAGCAATGCAAGATAAAGAACTTTACACTAAACTACTAGAATTTAGACAAAATCAAACGCAAGTTGCACTGAATATGCAAAAAGATTTAATATAAATTAGTATATATGCATAAATCAATTGGAATATTAGATTCTGGCTTAGGTGGATTATCTGTACTACAGCAAGTATGGCAAGATTTACCCTTAGAGTCTACAATATACATAGCTGATTCCAAGCACGCACCTTATGGCACAAAACTAAAGCAATTTTTATGTAGCCGTAGTTTAGAATTATGCAATTTTTTATGTGAACAAGATGTAAAAGCTATCGTTGTAGCTTGCAATACAGCCACAACTAACACCATAACTTATCTACGTGAAAATATTACACATATTCCAATTATTGGCGTAGAACCAGGTATAAAACCAGCACTTAATATTAGCAAAAATAAAAAAATTGGTATACTTGCAACCCATAACACATTATATAGTGAAGAATTCAATAAACTAATGCAAGCTACAGGATTAGCTTATAAACACGAATTTGGTTTAGAGCCAATATGGATAAAGCAGTGCGGTAATGGTTTAGTTGAATTAATTGAATCTTGTAATATAAATTTAAGTAATAATGAATTAGTTAATTTATGTAAATACTATATAGATGAAATAATTGCTCAAGGTGCTGACACCATTGTATTGGGTTGTACGCATTATCCATTTTTACTTAGCATTTTTAATGAATTATATCCAAATATAAATTTTATTGAAACATCAAAAGCAGTGGTAAATCATTTAAGAAATACCTTAGTATCTAATTCTAATAATAAAAGTTACATTAATAACAATGATGTTAATAATCAAATTAAAAACATACTTTATATTCAAGTTTAAATTCTAGTCATATACAAAAATTTGTATATGAAAATTTTGATATCAAACATAATATCAATATAGAATATGAATATAATAATCTATACAAATAAATATACACTATCAAATATGGAAAATAATAATAAATCAAGCAAATTATGGTTGATACCAAATGCATTACATAATGGATATGAAAATCTACCTAGTGATTATTATAAATTTAATATTCCGCTACATGTGCAAAATATAGCAGTGAATATTAATTATTGGTTAGTAGAAAATGCTAAAACAGCCCGTGCTTTTCTAAAAAGCCTTAATTTACCACTAAGCCAGCCATTACAACAGCAAAAAATACTAGTAATTGGCGATATAAAAGAAAATGAGGCACTCTCTTTTTTAAAAGAAGCACAACAAAATCAACAAGATATTGGTGTACTGTCAGAAGCTGGTTTACCTGCAATTGCAGACCCTGGTAGTACAATTGTTGCACTTGCTCACAAAATTAACTTGCCTGTTATGCCATTGGTTGGCCCTTGCTCAATTACATTAGCATTAATGGCATCAGGATTTAATGGGCAGTCATTTGTATTTCATGGTTATATGCCAATTGATAATAGCGAGCGTAACAAAGCAATTCAATTCAGTGAAAAAAACAGTAAATCACATAAACAAACACAGATTTGTATTGAAACACCATATCGAAATGTGCAATTTATGCAAAGTTTATTGCAAAATTTAAAACTAGATACGAGGCTATGTATTGGAGCTGATATTACATTAGATAGTCAAACCATAATTAGCAAAACAGTTGCTGAGTGGAAATCTACAAATAAAAATGTGATTGATGCATTACATAAAAAGCCTTGTATATTTTTATGGTTAGCTTAAATAATAGGTGTGAATACTCATATGTCTAATAAATATAATGTATCTGTTATTTTGATTACCAAAAATGAAGCAAAAAATATAAAACTTTGTTTAAACAGCATTTTATGGGCAGATGAAATTATCATCGTTGATAGTGGTAGCACAGATGGAACATTAGAAATTATTCAAGAAATTTCACAAGATACTAATATAATAAAAGTATATCAACATACTGATTGGCAAGGTTTTGGCATACAAAAAAATGTTGCCTTAAGTTATGCTAGTAATGATTATGTTTTATCAATTGATGCAGATGAGGTTTTAAGCCCAGAACTAATAAAAAGCATACAAAATATTTGCCTAAACAGTACAAATAATAATTTAGATATTATCAATAATAGTATGTATAAACTACTTCGTTTAAATTATTTTTGTGGCAAAGCAGTAAAATATAGTGGTTGGCAAAATGATTATGTAGTTAGATTATTTAATAAAAAATATGCTTGCTTTAGCAATGATAAAGTGCATGAAAAAGTTATTTTAAGAAGTAATAATGTTAAAGTAAATGATAATAAATTAGATGGATTACTACATCATTATAGCTATACATCTTATTCTCAAGTATTAAACAAAATTGAGCAATATTCAAGCTTGGGTGCTGAACAACTATATGCTAAAAATAAAAAATCTAGTTTTTTTAATGCAGTTACTCATGGGATTAGTGCTTTCATCAAAAGCTTTATTTTTAAATTTGGCTTTTTAGATGCTAGTGTTGGATTTAATATTGCAATAATGAATGCACTTGCAAGTTATTATAAGTATATAAAACTAAGGCAAATGCATTTAAATAAAAGCCAACTTAATTAATCAAGTTTATTAACTACTTCGACGTTAAGCTTTGTATATAAGATAAATTATGAGAATTTGATAAAGTTGATAATTTAATAGCATTTGATACAGCCTCTGAACTACCAATAGTAAAAATTGGAAGCTTAATAGGCTCTAAATGTGATGGATTTGCACCTTGTTGTACAGATTGTTTTATTTTCTTCTCTATTGCAGGTGCTATAACCTCTGCAGATACTATACCACCTATAGTCTTAATTGCTACTGATAACATATAAATTCCTTTGTAAGTAAATTTTTATTATTTTAAAATCAAAAATTTAATATTGATTTAATATTTTATACTATACTATGCTGGAAAAATAATCAATATGTAAGTACTTATGGAATAAATAGTGTATACTTATGAATACTATATAAAATAGAGTTTAAATAGAATAACTGTTATATA
>JBJOQB010000031.1:0-13582 GCA_046050125.1 Pseudomonadota bacterium | reverse complement strand
GCTTGTACAATTTGAGCAATATTTTTTTCTATTAGAAAGTCATATTCCTGTAAATCTTTTGCTCTAACTATGATATTTACATCTGGATTTAGCATTTTAGCTATTTCTACAATTTTCTGTAAATGTAAATTATTAGGCAAAGCAATAATCAAGTTTTTAGCTCTTGAGATATGTGCTTGTATGAGCAAGGCTGGGTCTATTGCATCGCCCGCAACAGCATTTATATTATCCTTACGTAGATTTTCAATAATTTCTCTATCATTATCTGCAACTACATATTTTATATCTTGTGCTTTTAATTTGTCTGTTAGAATTTTACCTAAATTACCATAGCCAAGCACAATTGTGTGATTTGTTAATGAACTTGAGCTAACTGAATCTGGAAGTTCTGATAACCCATCGGTTGAACGTTCTAACCAATCATATAAGCTTGTACGTTTTTTGAGTAGATTTTGTATCGGACTAACAGCTCTAAATACAAAATGATTAATTGAAATTGAAATAATTGCACCTGCCAACACAAGATTTTGTGCTGTATCTGATACTAAACCTAAATTTTTTCCTAAAGTTAGTAGAATAAAAGAAAACTCTCCAATTTGTGCTAAACTCGCTGCTACTGTAAGTGCTGTATTAACAGGGTAGCGTAATGCAACTACTAGTAAAAATGCAGCAAGTGATTTACCAATTATAATAATTGCAACAACAATTAGCACCTTCAATGGCTCATGCCACAAAATGCTAGGGTCGAATAGCATGCCTACCGCAACAAAGAATAACACTGAGAATGCATCTCGTAATGGCATTGAATCCTGTGCAGCTCGATGGCTTAAATGAGATTCTCGAAGTACCATGCCTGCAAAAAATGCACCTAAAGCAAAAGATACACCAAAAATTTTAGCACTAGCATAAGCTATGCCAACAGCTGCACAAATGATGCTTAGTGTGAATAATTCTTTTGAATTAGTTTTTGAAATTTGCCATAAAATCCATGGGAAAACTCTTTTACCGACAACTAGCATTAAGCCAATAAATAACGCTAATTTGGCCATAGTAATGCCAATAGTTGACCATAGCTCACTACTATTATTGCTATTTGATGTAATAATTACAGCATCATTATTACCCATAATAGTTGGAGCTAATGCAGGTAATAGCACTAAAACCATAACCATAACTAAATCTTCTACAACTAACCAACCTACAGCAATTTGTCCATTAAATGATTGTAAAATGCCTTTATCTTCCAAAGCTTTTAACAAAACAACAGTACTAGCAACTGACAAAGCTAAACCAAATACCAAGCCTGTACCTAAACTCCAACCCCATACATGACATATAAGCATACCAAGTAATGTTGCAACTGCAATTTGAACTATAGCTCCTGTTAGAGCTATTTTTTTAACTTTGAGTAAATCATTAATTGAAAAGTGTAAGCCAACGCCAAACATCAGTAAAATAACTCCAATTTCAGATAATTCTACAGATAAGTTTAAGTCGGCAACAAAACCAAGGGTAAAAGGTCCTACCAAAATTCTAGCAATTAAGTAGCCAACTAAAGCGGGCAAACCCATTTTATTTGCTATAAATCCAAATGCAAGTGCAAATCCAAAACTGGCTGCAATAGTACTGATTAAAGGTAGGTTATGTGTCATATTTTAGTATTTTTATACTAAATCAGATATCTAATATAGAATTAGATGCTATGACTTAGCTTTATATTTTAATATTCAGTAAAATAAATTAAAATGCTTTATTTTATTTTAATTGTGCTTATTATTGATTATCTGTATATATTTAAACTAAGTCAATGTTTTATAATCTATATAGCTAAATCAGAATTGTTTGTCATAGAGGCGAATGACAAAATTGCGACGCAGATAGTACAAACAGTACAGCTAGAAGCAATTTTTAGGACAACAAATATGCCAAATAATTATCATTTAGCTAAATCTCCTTTGCCACCTGTTGTAAATTGCTTACGTGGAGTTGTGCCATCAGCCTGAGTAGTTGAAATGCTTACCTCTTTACCTGCTGGCAAACCAAGACGCTGTGCTTTATTTGCATCTTTTTGCATTCTATTTGCATTTTTTCTACTTAATGTGGCAGATATTTGCTTAGATGATTGGGTAAATTTATCTGTAACTGCAAATGCAACATCTTTTTTCATTATTTTTCTAATGCCAAATTCGCTAATATCAACACCTGATTTCACAACTGCATATAATAAAGATAATGCAAAATAGGTTGGCATAGTAGCAGGCAATACCATATTTGCCCCATTATATTCCATGATACTCGACAATATATCGCCAATATTTTCCATTACTACTTGTTTAGAAGTACCAACAAAACTTGGGTTTTTACGATTATTAATAATTTTATATTGTAAATCTTCAGGTAAAGTATGGAATAAATCTTTTGCATAAGGAACCATTAAACTAACTGCTTTCAAGTTTTGCATTTCAAAAGCTCGTTCTTGGCGTAAGGATAAATTTGCAATTTGATTACTATCAATATCATTTGGTAAAGAATTACTAATTAATTCATGGCTAGAATTACTAATAATTTTCTTTATTTCAAGCTTATGTGCTGGATTTCTAATTTTACTGATTTGAGCATCTAATTCTTCTTTTGATTGAATAATCGACAAATCAATATTATTTTCTGCCAAAATTCTACCTAATGAAACAACTTGTGCAACCATAGCTGCTGAATTATTTGCTATATAGTTTATATTTTTTGAATTGCTATATAAAACTTGATTCAGGTCATTAATTGTTTGTTTTTGATTAGAGTAAAATTGTGCAATCACAGGATATGAAACAGCTAACACAGGTAATGACATAATAAATGAAACAGTTGCAACAAACACATCATCTAAAGGATTTCCAGGTACATTTAAGAATAAGAAAAATGGATTTCCTGTTTGTGCAGCTAAATACCCACCAAGAAAATTACTAGCAACTTTTAGCGGTAAAAATGCTGCAGTTATAGAATTACCTAAAATTTTAGCTAATGGATTTTCATTCATTAACACACTTAAACTTGCCATTAAAATTTGTGGGTCAGGCGTGCTAATTTCTCCATTTTCTTTTAGATATTCGCCACCATAAAATAAGGATAAGAAATTTTGTGCTTCTAATTGTTTTTCTTGGGAAGTACTGCCTAATGGCAAAGTTTTGCCAAATACATTCATTCTTCTCACAGTATTTGCAATTGCTCTAGCAGCTGTTCCTTCATACATTGGGTCAATCATAATGTTTTGTTGCATGCTTTCAGGCATATTAGTAGTTTGCCATAAATGACGTAAATCTTGTTTAAGTTTATCTCTAGTTAAATAAACCTCAATATTATTATTACTAGTAACAGCTAATTTTGAAGATGCAGTTTTAGTTGCATTTGTAAGATTAATAATTGATACCAATTCATCAGCAACATCATTCGTGCGTTTTTCTCGTTGTTTTACTTTATAAACATGCCCATTTAAGCTACCATCTAAGATTTTTGCATCATGTTTAGTTTTATTTTCAGCAAAGAAATTAGCAAGTGCATATATACCAATAACATCGTTAAAACCAAATGCATTAAAGAAATTTACACCATTTGCCATTTGTTGTGATATATTAGATAAACCAAAACCATGTCTGTAAGCCTCTATACTTGCATACTTAGTTGCACGAGCTAAATTTATGCTTCCATTTTCTAAATATAATCCTGCATCTGGAAGTTTTGCTACTAAATTTAAAATGATATCTTCAGTAAAAATACCTGTTTTTAATAGCCCATAAATTAAATTTGCCCCTCCATTTACACTATATTTAACTAAATCTAGCGGTATAGTTGCTAATTTACTATCTGATTCTGTTTGTAAACCTTGCTCTATTTTAGCTTTAGATTCTGTTAATTTAGTATCAAATAATACATGCTGATTATGCACACCTTTTTGCAGCTCTCTAAGATTTCTTGTATGAGTTAAAGCATTTAAATCCTTAGTTTGGCTTTTAGCTTGGGCTTGTGAAATTTCTCCAGAAGTTAAACTGCTATCTATTCCATACTGAATAGCTTTTTTACCTAAAGTATTATATTGTTCAGATAATTGTCCCTTTAATGTTTTTATTGTAGTCGATAGTGCTTGTTTAAAGTTTTTTGAATTATTAGTTTTGTATAACTCTTCAATATAGTACTTTAAATTAGCTTTTTTCTCTGCTTCGCTAGCTACACCAATTTTTTGTATGGTACTTATATCATTATCGTTAAGTGATGATTGAGTAACCTGAATACTTTTTAGTAATCTTACAGGTTGCCCTGATTTTTTAGCATTTTGTAATATAGTTTCTAATAGTAACTTTAAGGCTGAAAATGTTTGAATATCCGTATTGTACTTACTCAAATCAAATTTTTTATTTTTAAGTGTTTGCAATCCTTGTTGAATGTTAGATAAATTACTAGCAAAGCTAAAAATTTGCTCTTGCCCTACTTTATCAATTGAAGTAAGTAACTTATTTGTACATGCTTGGATTAGAGCAAAATTCTTTTTCTTTAAGCTTTTATACTCTATTTCTCTTTGTGTTTTCTCAAAATCTGTTTTAGTTGGCGTTTTTTCTTGTTCTTGAATATATGAATCAATTGATTTACTTTGAGAAAAATATACATCTAATTCTTGAATGGTTATATTTAATTCTCGCTCTAAACGTGATTGCTGTTTCTCTTTGAGTAAGTCAGCCTTTTGTTGAGGGGTAGTTGGGCTTTCTGCAAGTTCAGCAAATAGTTTATCTAAAAGTATTTCAAAATGTGCTTGCGTATGTAATTTGTACTTATGTGTTGCATGTTGGTATTGCCATGATTTTATACTAGATTCTTGATAGCTTTCTCGCATACGAGAAGCTTTATCAATATCAGAAACATGAATAAATTCATTATATTTATCTTTATATGTTAATTGTAAAATAGCCTGTATACCTTTTGCTGGTAAACCTAATGTATAATCAAACATCAAGTTTAAACCATTCTTTTTACGTGGGCTAATGTGTTCTAGCTCAACTCCTGAAAATAACAAACCATTTTGCAATTCACGTGTAATTTCATGCATAGTTTTATATTTTGGAGATTTCAAAATATCATTTAATAAGGTTGCTGATTCATCATTATATTTTCTGATAATAGTTTGTGCTTCATATGTGTTAATATATCTATCAATATATGTTTGTAAATGTTGATGATATGCATCATATTCTTTACTTGTATGATAATTTGCATACAAATCATAACAATCTAAAAATTGTTTAATTTTTTCTATATTTGCAGAGTACTTACCTGTTGTTTTATCTATTTTAAATATACCGCTTAAGCTTAAAGCAGGAAATTTACCTCTTAATTGCTCAAATAATATATTGAAATCATCGCTATTACTATTATTCAACAATAACAAGCTTTTTAAGCCATTTATTATTTCTTTAAATGCAATATTTTTTTTATGTATATCTGTATATGTTGCTTGGCTATTTATAATACAATCATTGTAAACTTCATGTATAAAATTACTTGATTGAATATATTGTTTAAATAATTTAACTCGTTTAGGTAAACTTGGATTACTTGTTGTTTTAAGTTGCTGTTCTAAAAAAGCCAGTAAACCCGCATTTAATTCATCATTACGTTGCACATTTAATGCCGTTAATTCTTGTAAATTTTGATTAGCTTTTTCCATGGTTTTTTTATCAAAGCTATTCTTTTTAAAATTTACACTTTGTCCATCTGCACCTTCTAAATTTCTAATATCAGTTTGTAATTGAGATGGAGCTAACTCTCCATTACTTTGCTTAATATCAGTATACTTAGTTGAAACACCTGCAGTTTGATGCGCATGCCATGCTCCTAAATCTCCCTTGTTAGAGAAATTACTTTTTAATTGCTGTCCGAGTGAGTTATTTTTCATAATTTTATTTTAATTAGTGTAAATTTACGTATCTTAATATAAAAATCTTAATCAAAATTTGTAATACTTTATATCTGCTATAAATTTTTATTTAAATAAATATATTAAGTTTTCAAGATTTTAGCTGATGTTAGAATAAATGTATAGAAAAACTCATATAAAATCAGCATAATTTGATACCAATCTTAGTAAAAATTAATACCATTATATAAATATGTTTTTATATTTTTTAATTTGTGGTGCTATACTATTTTTAAGCCTTTCTCTTTTTTATTTATAGCCAAATTCATGATAAAAAATGAATATATAAATATATCTATATAAAATTTAAATTGAGTTTACTTATGGAAACCACTGCAAATAATGATAGTAATACTATCAGTAATAATAAAAAACAATATTATATCGGTTGGCTGATGGCATTTATTGCAGTGTCATTATTTTCAACAAAGGCAGTAGTAGTAAAATTAATTTACAAATTTGATGATGTCGATGCAGTAACTACAGTTGCACTTAGAATGATACTAGCTTTTCCAATTTTTGCTGTTTCATCTTACTACACATGGAAACCATTAACTAAAAAGCAGTTTGGGCAAGTTTTACTAGCGGGATTTCTTGGCTATTACTTAGCAAGTTTTTTAGATTTTATTTGCTTACAGTACATTAGCTCATCACTTGAGCGATTAATATTATTTCTTAATCCAGGGGTTGTGCTAATTTTATCAAGAATAATTTTCAAAACTACTATTAATAAATGGCAATTTGCTTCATTGATTATGGGTTATATCAGTATTGGTATAGTTTTTGGGCATGAGCAATTAGGTGGAAGTAATATTGTACTTGGTGTAACTTTAGCATTTTTAAGTGTAATTAGTTATGCATTATATCTAATTTTATGTTCTTCAGTGGTAAAGGAAATGGGAGCAATTCGCTTAACCTCACTTGCTACTTGCGTTGCATGCTTTTTATGTGTTGGGCAGTTATTTATAGTTAAATCGGATGTTGCAAATTATTTATCTAGTATGTCATGGCAATTTTATGCTCTTAGTTTAGTAAATGCTGTTTTTTGTACCGTTATCCCTGTTTTTTTAACTATGCTTGCTATTGAAAGGTGTGGAGCTAGTATTACATCACAAACTGGCATAATTGGTCCTATGATTACAATTAGTCTTGGCGTATGGTTACTTGATGAAAAATTTACTATCTATCATACTATAGGCACAATTGGCGTTGTGCTTAGTATGATATTACTAACTAAAGGCATTAATCAGAAATTAAATAAAGATATAAGTATTAAAACATGAATAAAAAAATCGTAATTGCAACATCAAATCAAGGTAAAATCAAAGAACTACATAAAATATTAAACCTAGAAGATACAACTTTTATTAGTCAAAATGAGTTTAATGTTCCAGAATGTCCAGAGCCATTTTCTACTTTCATAGAGAATTCATTAGCAAAGGCAAGGCATGCAAGCAAGTACACGCAATTACCTGCGATTGCTGATGATTCAGGCATATGTATCCCTGATTTTGCTGGCAAACCATCAATTCATTCAGCACGATGGGCAGATTTAAACAATTATGGGCAAGATATTTTAAATAAAGACGAAAGAAATAATGCCTATTTATGCCACAAACTTCGCAATTTATATCAAGATTTAAATTATTCACCACAACATAAAATCACTGCATATTACTACTGTACTATTGTGATGGTAAAGCATGAATTTGACCCTACTCCAATTATTGCAAGTGCTAGTTTGTATGGAGAAATTCAACTAGAAGCAAAAGGGGAAAATGGATTTGGTTACGACCCACATTTTTATTTAGCACAATTTGATAAAACAGTAGCACAGTTAAGTGCTGAAGAAAAAAACCAAATTAGTCATCGAAAGCTAGCAATTAATAAGTTAATGCTTGAACTAAAAGAGTTAGTTTAAGATTATTCATGATTGTGTATAGATTTAAGATTAGAAAATGAAAGCCTAAATATCTGTACACTTGATTGAATAAACAAAGTAAATAAAATAATTGCTAAAACAATATCTGGAATATATGAATTTAGCTTCCAAGTTAAAATAGCAGCAATAAATATAAACACATTAGCTAATGCATCATTACGAGAACATAGCCATACTGATTGCATGTTAATATCTTTTTTGCTGTAAGGAAATAATAAAACAACACTAATCAAGTTTGCACTAAATGAAATAGCACTAACATAAGTCATTGTTTCAAATTCAGGGATTGATTGATAAGTAAATTTATCAAATATTTTATAAACTACAAAAATAGATAATAATAGTAATAATAAAGCTTTAAACATCGCAGCATAGGTTTTAAATTTAATTCCTTTAGTTAATGCAATTAAACTAATTAAATAAGCAATACTATCTGAAAAATTATCTAAACAATCACTAATTAAAGCATTAGAATTAGCATAAACACCATATCCTAACTCTAGTATAAAAAGCATAAAATTTAAAATACAAATAAATATTAATACATTCATTTGCCCTTTATCTATATCATGGCTTATGTCATGTTCATGGTTACAATTGTGGTGTGCCATACTATTACTTACTTAACTTTATACATAAATATATTGTATAGCTAAAATTTACATTCTATTCATAAAACTTATAGTTATGCATAATAACAACACTTTAACGCCTTTAATTTTTGCTTTGCTTTTGCCTATATTTTATGTTACAATAATCATCACTGATTAAGTTGTAGGTTGTATATCTACGCATCTTTTCTGTGGGCTGTTAGCTCAGTTGGTTAGAGCAGGCGACTCATAATCGCTTGGTCGGGGGTTCGAGTCCCTCACGGCCCACCACAGAATCTATAAAAAATCCCCAAGTCGCAATTAACTAATTACTGTGATTGTTTTGTAGCTTTATTTACATTTAAGCATATTTCATCTTCGTATTTTTGATAAAAATATGGATAATTCAGCAAAAAAATTGTACAATATATATAAAAATAAGGCAAAATTATGGCAGTGCAAACAACACAACTACAAACATTAACACATTATCTTTTGCTAAGTCTTTCAGATGATGAAGAGGGTGCATTTCACCAATCTGTAGTCTACGTATGCGACCATAATGAAGATGGTGCATTAGGTCTCATTATTAATAAAGAAATCGACTTAAAAATGAGTGATTTATTTAGAAAATTAGAGCTTGATACACTAGCTGACAATATGCCATATATCAGCAAAAAGCATGTTGGAATTGGTGGCCCTAGCGAATCAGAACGTGGTTTTGTATTGCATTCTAAAATTAATCAAGAGTATTCTTCATCTATCACACGTGAATTAAGTGTAACAACATCATTAGATGTATTAGAACAAATTGCTGCAGGAAATGGACCTGAAGACTTTTTAATGGCACTTGGTTGTGCAAATTGGAATCCAGGGCAACTTGAGCAAGAAATTAAACAAAATGAATGGCTTTTATTACCAGCAGATAGTGAAATAATTTTCAATGTTTCCGCTAAAGAAAAATATAACAAATGCCTAGAATTACTTGGCATAAAGCCTTGGCAATTAAGCATGTTTAGTGGTAATAGCTAGAAAATAAAGTAAATATAAATAAAAAAACTATGAATGGAAAATATCACTGGAGTAACTACTATAAAAGAGCTGAGCTAATTGGGCTAAGTGCATATAGTGCGATTGCTATTCTTGCTTCTATTTTACGTCCATTTAGCATGTTTCAACACTTTATATTATTTGCCGTATTTGCTGGTTTGTTTTATATAGAAAAACTACAAAATTTCATTCCTCAATATTTTATAAAATATGTACGTACTAGGTCGGGTGGAAGTTTAAGAAAATATCATAAAATTGACAAGCCTACTTAAATATTAATATACATTATCTGCTAATTTTGCCTATAAAGATTTACCATAAAAATGGATACTACAGAGATTGATTTAACTTCTGCATATAAAAATGCACTATCTAGCTTCTTAACTGGAATAGCTTTAGTTACCTGTGCTGATAATAAAAAAAATCCGTTTGGAATTACCATTAATTCTTTTAATTCAGTTTCATTAATACCAAGAATTGTTTGTTGGAGTATTGGCAATCATAATAAATATGCCAGATGCTTTTCATCAAGCAAGTATTTAATACAAATTTTAAATTCATCACATAAAGATGTTGCAAAACAATTCTCCAAAACTAGTTTAAGCCAAGATTTTGATGATAAATTGTTTTCTATTCACAGTGGTAGCTCACTACCATTATTAAATGATTGTTTAGCTTGGTTTGAGTGTAGTTTGCATTCATCGCATGATGTTGGAGACCATGTATTGCTATTATCAAATGTAATAAATTTTAAAGATAACAGCAATGGCATTATGAATAGTAACATCGATAATCAAAACGATAAAAATTCTCTAGCTTTTTTTAGAAGAGATATATTTTCTTTGAATGATAATACATAATAAACTAATTAATGTATAAAAAATATTTTCTATATTAATATTCCGTGCAATTCATAGCGATTTAGGCAATACTGCAATCGATTACGTAAGGCTTCTTGAGCTGTTTTTTCATTACCAATTAGTGTTAAATTAAAACTATCTGCTTTTGGTTCTAATATAGCGTAAACTTCATCAATTGTTCTGCTTCCATCAAGTAAGCTTATAGTTGCTCTATCTAATGGACCCGTACGCATGTTGTAGTTACAAGGTGTGGCTAAGCAAACAGCTTGATATTTAATTACCATACGGATATAATCATCAACTTTTGGTTTAGATGATATAGGAACTAAGCTAGGTGGAAAATTACTATATTCGCTAAAATTACCTTGTATTAGTAATAATAGGCTGTATATTAGCTTTTGATTTGTTTCTTCATCAATATATTTTAAATTATTTTTTGAACATATATGTTGTTCTAGTTCGCTATATGCAACAAATCTTGGATATTGACTATTTATATATTCATATACTATGTCTGAAAATTCTATAACTGCGTTAAAATTTCTTCTATTACCTGTTATATCAGTATATTCATATATTTTATTACCATGTATATCTGTATTTACATATGAAAATTTACCACAAAAATATAGATTTGCAATTTCATCATTCTGAATTACGCCCGTTATATCATGACAAGCATCACTATGTGCAATAATACTTTGCCTAAAAGAACGATTTTTTATAAAATCTAATGATTGCTCATACTTTATGCGGTCATTGCCAATTATTTTATATAAATCATGTAACGTATCTTGAGAAAGAGGGTGAAACATGCTGTGAATTTGTGCATCAGTTACATAAGATAAATTATTTTCATTTGCACTGGCAATAAAATCGGTAAAATATGTAGGATTATTAAAAGTATCTAGATATTCATGACCAATGTAATAGCTATGTTTGCCTAATTCGCTATCGTCAATTAAATCTAGGGTTGCTTTCATTAAATCGCCATAGTGTGGAGTATTATTGTTAGTTGATTTTAATATCTTTAACATAAACTCGCCTGCATCTTGCTTTTCAGTAGCTGAATTTTTTTCCTTGCCTGCAAAAAGCATTGCATTACGTACTACTTGTTGATAATGCCAACCGGGGAAAGTGTTATATGAAACATAAGCTAAACCTTGTGTAGAAAGCAAATTTTTGATTTGTTTCATCAGAACAGGCTGTAATTCCTTAGGTATCCAAGAGTGTACGCCATGAGCAATTATATAATCAAATTTTCCTAAATCAGGCAACTCATTTAAATCTAGGCATAAAAATTTAATGTTTTTTAATCCTAATTCCTCAACTTTTTGATTAGCTAAATCAATTTGGGTTTGTGTAATATCAAAAGCAATAAATTCTGCATTTGGATTGTGAGCAGCAATTGGAATAATGTTTCCACCACTTGCACAACCAATTTCAAGTACTCGTGCATTTTCGCAAGATATTGATTTAAATCCAATTAGATTTGAAACTGTTGATATATGGCTTGGTCTTGAGTTTGGAAATGCGTAAGATTCGTAGGGCTGTTCGTTATAATGCTGAACTAAGTTTTGGTATTGCATTGGTTTGTCCTATATTATACATATAATCACTAAGTATATTATATAGCAAACTTGAAATAAGTGATGAGTTTTTAGGTAAAATATACAACGAATATACTTTACCTAAATTTAAGATGTTGTTTATATGATACTAAAAAGCATCAATATAATATTAACCTATCAATAATCCCTGCTGACGACAAACTTCTAATGCATTAGTTAAATGCTCTTGAGCTGATATTTTTATGTCTTCAGCACTTGTAATTACAGAACCATTTCTAGAGAACTGTATCACATTTGATGTAGCTAGTTTAACTAAATGGTCAACTAATTGCTCTGTAGTATGTTTACCATCTAATTTTGGTAAAATATGCTGTTGAATTAATTCTAATCTTACACTTTCATGCCACAAATTAGCTGTGCCAACTTGCGGTTGCTTAGTAGCATCGTAACGTACTAAATCATCAGCAATAGGTTTTTTGCTAATTTGGGTTGTTGGGTGTGTACCTTTAATAGTAAAGCGAATTAAACCTTGGATAATTAATTGCTCAAGCAAAGCAGCCAGTGTGTCAGCATGAATTGGTAATTTACTACCTAAACGCTTTTGAGCTCCTTCTAAAATTTGTCTAAAGTTTAAAGAAGATGGAGCATTTTCACTAAGAGTTAAAATAGCAGCTTTTTCAATTGGCTGACTTACTGATAAACGAATACCCTTCGTATTGGTAAAACTAGTTGGGATATAGTCTAATTCAACTTTTTCAGCTGAGTTAAAGCGACCGCAGAACTCAAATTCCTTGATATCTTCACTTACAATTTTATACTTAATTTTGCTAGCACGTTTTTTATGCGTTAAAATTGTTTGACGGAATGGGCGATTTTTCAAAAAGTCCATATATTGCTCTAACATAACTTGGCTGTTACCACATTCATTGAGTAATGGTGCTGCAACTTGTTGCCCTAAGTTACCTACAAACATAGTATGTGGTTCAGCTTCACCAACATAAGTTAAATCATTTTGCTCTGCTTTTGCAACAAAATCTTTGAAATAACATGGAGAGTTATACTCTTCTAAAAACTCATGTGCTAAATAGTGCGGTGCCGAATTACGGATTAAATCAATTTCGCTATCTACTAACTGGCGCATGATGCTGTTAGGTGCAGCCATTTCATGAATGAAATTTACCATACCACGAGCATGAGCTAATTTTTTGTGCGGGTCAGAATGTTGTGAACCACGTAACATCATTGCATCACGCATTACTTCTTTAACTTTCCAGCCTGGATAAGTGTTATAACTAATAAATGCCAAACCTTTTGGGCTTAAATTCTCACTACAAATACGTAAAATATCTTGTTGTACATTTTCAGGTATCCAAGAATATACACCATGCACGATGATATAATCAAATTTACCAAAGCTTTCTTTAATATCACTAATGCTAATTTGTTCTAGTTTAATATTTTTTAAACCTAAGGTCTGAATTTTTTCTTGTCCTGCTTTAATTTGTACGCCTGATAAATCTATACCTACATATTCAGATTTAGGGTTACGGTATGCATGAGGAATTAAATTACCACCAGAAGCACAACCTAATTCTAATACCTTAGCTTTTGAT
>JBJOQB010000030.1:0-4837 GCA_046050125.1 Pseudomonadota bacterium | reverse complement strand
CATTTAGCTATACAATTAAATCAAATTTATCTTTAACTTTATGTATACTTTTGCTAAAATCTAAGCTTGAATTATATAAATCAAAGCAAAATACCATGTCCAATCAAAATAATGATAATGCTTCAAAATATCCTGTAAATTTACTTGATACAAAATTCCCAATGCGTGCTGACTTACCTAAGCGAGAGCCTTTATGGGTTAAAGAATGGCAACAAAAAGATATCTACGGTCAAATACGTAAAGCAAGTGCAGGAAGACCAAAATTTATACTACATGATGGACCTCCATATGCAAATGGAAACTTACACATTGGGCATGCAGTAAATAAAATTTTAAAAGATATTATTTTAAAGTCAAAAACATTAGCAGGATTTGATGCACCTTATATCCCCGGTTGGGACTGTCATGGTATGCCGATTGAAATTCAAATTGAAAAAAAACATGGTAAAAATCTACCTGTTGTTGAAGTTCAAACCAAAGCTAGAGCATATGCCTTAGAACAAATTGAAATTCAAAAACAAGAATTTATCCGCTTAGGCGTGTTGGGTGATTGGAATAATCCATATTTAACCTTAAATAAAAAAAATGAAGCTGATGAGTTAAGAGCATTAGGAAAAATGCTGGAAAGTGGCTACATTTACAAAGGATTAAAGCCTGTAAACTGGTGTTTTGATTGTGGTTCGGCTTTAGCTGAAGCAGAAGTAGAATATGCAGATAAAAAAGATATAACTATAGACGTTGGTTTTAGATTTGCAGAATATGATAAATTATCGCAAGCATTTAATTATACATTAGACAAAAACACAGTTGGGCATATTGTAATTTGGACAACAACACCATGGACAATTCCATCTAACCAAGCACTAAACGTACACCCTGAAATTGAATATGCATTAATTTCAACAGCAAAAGGTTATGTAATTTTAGCTAGCGAACGTATTCAAACATGCCTAACAACTTATGGTATAGCTGATTACTCAGTTTTAGCAACATGTAAAGGTGCAGATTTAAAAGATATTTCATTTAAACACCCATTGCATAAATTAGATGAACAGTACAACCGTTTAAGCCCTGTATATGCTGAAGAATATGTAACAATCGATACAGGAACAGGCGTAGTACACAGTGCACCAGCATATGGCGTTGAAGACTTTTTATCATGCAAAAAAAATGGCATGAAAGATGATAATATTATCAATCCTGTAATGGGTAATGGCGTTTATGCAAGTAGTTTAGCTGTTTTTGCTGGTATGTACATTTGGAAAGCAAACCCTGTAATTGTAGAAGAATTAAATAAATGTGGTAGTTTGTTTTTCAGCCAAGAATATGTACATAGCTATATGCACTGTTGGAGACACAAAACGCCAATTATCTATCGTGCGACTAATCAATGGTTTGCAAGCATGGATAAGGAAATTAATAATACTAGCCTTAGAAAAATTGCCTTAGCTGGTGTTGAAAGCACTGAATTTTACCCATCTTGGGGTAAACAACGTTTACATGCAATGATTAAAAACCGCCCAGATTGGACATTATCACGACAAAGGCAATGGGGCGTGCCAATGGCATTTTTAATTCATAAAGAAACAGGCAAATTACACCCTAACAGTGTTGAAATCCTTGAAAAAATTGCTAAACATATTGAAGTAGGCGGTATTGAAGCATGGCAAACACTAGAAGTTAAAGATTTAGTTGATAATCCTGAAGATATAAATTTATATGAAAAAAATAAAGATACATTAGATGTATGGTTTGATTCAGGCACAACACATTACCATGTTATACGTGGTTCGCATGCTGAAATTTTATCAAGAGATAGCCAAACTAAAGATGTAAATTTAGCAGACCTTTATTTAGAAGGCTCTGACCAACATCGTGGCTGGTTTCACTCTTCATTATTAACTGCTAGCATGCTTGATGGAAAACCTCCTTACAAAGCATTACTAACTCACGGATTTGCAGTTGATGGAGCAGGCAAAAAAATGAGTAAATCAGTTGGAAATGTGGTAGCTCCGCAAGATGTATCAAATAAAATGGGTGCTGAAATAATTCGTCTTTGGATTGCTAGTACTGATTATTCAGGTGATTTATCTATATCAGATGAAATTTTAAAACGCATAACTGAAAGCTATCGCCGTATCAGAAACACATTACGCTTTTTACTTGCAAATTTAAGTGATTACAACCATAGCCAAAATGCTGTAGATACTAAAGATTTATTAGAAATTGACAAATACGCATTAATCTTAACTAAACAGCTAGAGCAAAAATGTGAAGAATTATACAATCAATATTCATTCCACCCAATTATGGCAGGAATACAAACATTTTGTTCAGAAGATTTAGGTAGCTTTTATTTAGATATTTTAAAAGATAGATTATATACAAGTGCAACTGATAGCAAAGCTAGACGTAGTGCGCAAACTGCCTTATATCATATTACACAATCATTGCTAAAGCTCATGTCTCCTGTTTTATCATTTACAAGTGAGGAAGCTTGGCAAGTGTTATGTGATTTGGATAATTCAAAATCAGATACAATCTTTACACAATTATTCTACAAAGTACCACAGTTAGATAACCAAGAAGAGCAAAAATTAGAGCAAGATTGGAATTTAATTCGCCAAGTACGTAGTGAAGTAAATAAGGTATTAGAAGAATCAAGAATTAGCGGAAACATTGGCTCATCATTACAAGCTGAAATTGATTTGTTAGTTAGTGCTAATCATTTTGATTTATTCAACCGCATAAAAGATGATTTACGCTTTATTTTTATTACATCTAAAGTAAATATTTCTAAATTTGATGGGAACTTAGATAATGATGAATTATCTAAAGTTAGTGTGCAAGCATCAACTAATCAAAAATGCGAGCGTTGTTGGCATTACCGTGATGATGTTGGTCATGATGAGCAACACCCAACTATCTGCAAACGCTGTACAGATAATTTGTTTAAGTTAGGCGAAAATCGATATTTTGCATAATTATAAATATTAGCAAGTAGGTATCTTTATTTATTGATAATAAAGATATTTGCTTGTTTTAGTTTTAATATATTTTTATATTCGCATATAATAATTTATTGGCAAGATAAAAACCAAAACTTCTAGATACGTATAGGAACAATAAAAATGTCGAAATATATAAGTCCGTTAACTGATTTTGGTTTTAAGAAATTGTTTGGAGAAGAAGACAGCAAAGAATATCTTATCGATTTTTTAAATAGCATTTTAGATGGTGAAATAGCATATATTACAGAAATAAAAGATAAAGACACAAATATGCTAGGTCAGCAAATTGCCGACAGAAACTCAATTTTTGATTTATATTGCATAACTAAAAATGGCGAAAGAATACTTGTAGAGTTACAAAACGAAAGACAGCCATACTTCACGGATAGAAGCTTATTCTACAGTAGTTTAGCTATTCAAGAACAAGCTAAAAAAGGCGAATGGCAATATAAACTCGAAAAAGTATACTTTATTGGCATATTAAACTTCAAATTCAACGAAAGCAAAGATTATATACATTACGGTGGAATTTTAAACACTAAAACGCATGAAGTGCTAATTGATAAATTAAGTTTTACCTTTATAGAATTACCAAAATTCAAAAAAGAAATCCAAAAAAATAGCTCACATCAGGATAAATGGCTATATTTAATCTCAAAATTAGAAGAATTAGACGAAACACCGCAAGAGCTAGATGAAAAAATCTACCATGACTTTATACATAAAGCACAAGTTACAGCTTTAAATAAAAAAGAATTTGATAACTACCAAGCAAGCTTAAAAAGATATCGAGATAACTATGCTATAGAAAAGCATAAATTAGATGAAGCAGAAGCAATTGGCGTAGCCAAAGGAATTGAGCAAGGTATAGAAAAAGGCGAGCATGTTAAAGCTCTGCAAATTGCTAAATCTATGAAGTTAAAAGGATATGATATTAATTTAATTATCGATTTAACAGGTTTAAGCAAAAATGATATAGATAGTATTTAATCCTTCATGATTAGGCTTCTTGTATAGCACAATTTATTTTAACTCTAAACACAAATATATGTCATCTCAACAAAATGCATCTTCAGATATATCATCTTTATATTCATTAAAATATAAAAACTTTTGGTATTTTTTCTTTTCTCGTGTATTTATTGTTTCTGGATTTCAAATTATTTGTTTGGCATTAGGTTGGCAAATGTATATGCTAACCAAGAATCCGCTAGATTTAGGTTTAGTTGGGTTACTACAATTTATACCACGCTTGTTTTTAGTATTAATTGCAGGAATTTGTGTAGACAAGTTTGATAGAAAAAAGATAATTGTATTTACACTATCCATTCAAGCAGTTGTTAGTTTTGTTCTGATACTGGCTAGTTTAGATTATATTACAATGTCGAAATTCTTAATTTTAACTACATCTGTAATTGTTGGTATGTGTAGGACATTTGACACGCCTGCATTACAGTCGATTTTACCTGATATTGTACCTAAAGATATGTTACCTAAAGCAATTGCATCATCAGCATCAGCTATGCAAATTGCATCAATTGTTGCTCCTGCTTTGGGAGGGCTTTTATATACTTATGGTGCAAATGTAACTTACATATTAACCTGTTCTGTGTATATTTTAGGTATAGTGTTTGTAATATTATTACCTAAATTAATTAATCAAAATGCAGGTAATCCAATAACACTAAAAAATATGTTGGCAGGTGTGCATTATATTTATAATAATAAAGATGTTTTAGGTGCTATTTCGTTAGATTTATTTGTCGTTTTACTGGGTGGTGCAACTGCATTATTGCCAATTTTTGCAAATGAAATATTACATACTG